>DATCFQ010000261.1:0-3340 GCA_036509495.1 Caulobacteraceae bacterium | reverse complement strand
GCCCGAGCCGGTGCAGGGAGCGTCGACGAACACCAGGTCGATGCGGCCCTGCAGGTCGTCCAGGGCCCCGGGCTTGCGCGGCGAGCGGGTCTGCAGGTTGCGCACGCCCGCGCGCTGGCCCCGCGTCACCACCTCCGAGAGCCGCTTGGAGTCGGAGTCGTAGGCATAGATCTGGCCGGACGAGCCCATGGCCGCGCCGAGGGCCAGGGTCTTGCCGCCGCCGCCGGCGCAGAGATCGAGCACCTGCAGGCCCTTCACCTTGCCGGCCGCCGCCGCGGCGATCTGGGAGCCGAGGTCCTGGACCTCGAACCAGCCCTTGGCGAATTCCGGCTCGTTCTCGACCGTCGCCGCGCGCTCGGCGGGGCCGGGCGCGGGCAGGCGCAGGGCGTCGACCAGCACGCCCGAGGCTTGGGCCCCGAACGGCGCCAGGGTCCGCAGCACCCGCCCGGCATCTCCCTTCAGGCGGTTGGCCCTGAGGTCCACCGGCGCCCGGTGGGCCAGAGCCGCGCCCTCCTCCGCCCGCTGATCGCCGAACACCCGCTCCAGCGAGGCGTCCAGCCAGTCTGGATAGTCGCCGCGCACCGCCGGCGGCGCATCCCCCAGCGCCCGCGGCTGAGCCAGGGCGGCGGTCTCGGCCTCGGACAAGGCGCCGGGGCCATGCGGCTCGCCCGCGGCGGCGCCGGCGAGGTCGCCCACGCTCCAGCCCCAGTCCAGCACCAGGGCGCCCAGGGCGATGGCGCGGGGCGTCTCCTCGCCCATGCGCCAGCCCAGGGAGCGGCGGCGGCGCAGGGTGTCCAGCACCAGCCCCGAGACCCAGGCCCGGTCCTTGGAGCCGGCGAAGCGCGACTGGGTTCCCCAATCCTTCAGCGCCAGCCGCACCGGGCGGTGGCGCTCCAGCACTTCGACAAGCACCTGGATGGCGGCGGCGAGACGGCCGGCGGGGGTCATGACTCCCAGGGGTTGATGATCGAGAATCCGAGGGGTGCGAAATCGGCGACGTTGCGGGTCACGAGCGTGAGATTGTGCCGATCGGCTGTCGCCGCGAGGAAGCCGTCGATGACACCGATCCGTCGTCCGATCGACTCGCTCACGGCGACCAAATGGCCCCAATGATCCGCGATCTGTTCATCTATCGCCAGGATACGACCTGCGAAGCGGGCCGTGACATCTGAAGAAATCCAATCTTCGAGGCGACGTCTACGCGCCCCCTGCACGAGACGTTCAGCGCCCCTTCGAAGCTCCGCCAAGGTGACAACGCTGATGAAGGCGACATCCTCGTCCACCTGATCGAGCCATCGCAGCACCCTGTGATCTGGGGCGGGCTTGATTCCTTCCGATAGGACGTTGGTGTCGAGCAAAAGGCTCACAGGTCGATGTCGCGCGGGAGGTCTTTCAGCCGTTCGAGATCGATCCCCGAGCCCCTTAATGGTGAGTTCGCGAGGAACTCTGCGAGGGTCCCTTTGCGCTTGGTCTTCCTCTCCCATTCCTCGACCGAGACAACCACCGCCGCCTTTCGGCCATTGCGTGTGATGGTCTGAGGTCCCGTCACGCGCGCGGTTTCGATCACCTCACTTAGCTTCGCCTTGGCTTGAGCGACCGTCCAATCCGACATTTCCGACGCTCCCTGGTCAGGATGGTCAAGATAGTCATTTGGTCTTGGCGATCAACCCGCCCCTAAGACGCCTGGCTCGGATAGTTGGGCGCTTCGCGGGTGATCATCACGTCGTGGACGTGGCTTTCGCGCAGGCCCGCGCCGGTGATGCGGATGAACTTCGCCTGTTTGCGGAAGGCATCGAGATCGGGGGCGCCGACATAGCCCATCGAGGCCTTCAGCCCGCCCACCAGCTGGTGCAGGATCTGGCCGATCGGGCCCTTGTAGGGCACCTGGCCCTCGATGCCCTCGGGCACCAGCTTCAAGGTGTCGGCGACGTCCTTCTGGAAGTAGCGGTCGGCCGAGCCCTCGGCCATGGCGCCCACCGAGCCCATGCCGCGATAGGCCTTGTAGGAGCGGCCCTGGTAGAGGAACACCTCGCCCGGCGCCTCCTCGGTGCCGGCGAACATCGAACCCAGCATGGCCGCGGAGGCGCCGGCCGCCAGGGCCTTGGCCAGGTCGCCCGAGTACTTGATGCCGCCGTCGGCGATCACCGGCACATTGGACTTCTCGGCCGCGCGCACGGCCTCCATGACGGCGGTCAGCTGGGGCACGCCCACGCCGGCCACCATGCGGGTGGTGCAGATCGAGCCCGGTCCGATGCCGACCTTCACCGCGTCGGCGCCGGCGTCGATCAGTGCCCTGGCCGCGTCATAGGTGGCGATGTTGCCGGCCACCACCTGGACCTGGTTGGACTCGCGCTTGATCCGCTGCACCGCCCTGGCGACGTCGACGTTGTGGCCGTGGGCGGTGTCGATCACCACGACGTCGACCCCGGCCTCGACCAGGGCCATGGATCGCTCATAGCCGTGGTCGCCGACGGTGGAGGCGGCGCCGACGCGCAGGCGGCCCTGCTCGTCCTTGGCGGCGAGCGGGAAGGCCTGGGCCTTCTCCATGTCCTTGACAGTGACCAGACCCACGGCGCGGAACTGGTCGTCGACCACGATCAACCGCTCGATCTTGTGGGTGCGCAGCAGGCTTTCGGCCTCGGCGCGGCCGACCCCCTCGCGCACGGTGACCAGGCCCTCGCGGGTCATGATCTCGCCGGCCTTCAGGCTGAGGTCCTGCTCGAAGCGCATGTCGCGGTGGGTCAGGATCCCGCAGAGCTTGCCGGTGCCGCGCTCGATCACCGGGAAGCCCGAGATGTGGCGCCGCTTGCGGATCTCCTGGATCTCGCCGAGCGTGGTGTCGGGGTAGATGGTCAGCGGGTTGATGACCATGCCGCTTTCGTAGCGCTTGACCTCGCGCACCTGCTCGGCCTGGTCGGCCGGGGACATGTTGCGGTGCAGGACGCCCATGCCCCCCGCCTGGGCCAGGGCTATGGCGAGCCGGCTTTCGGTCACCGTGTCCATGGCGGCCGAGATGATCGGGATGTTGAGCGCGATCTCGCGCGTCAGGCGCGTGGCCGTCGATACCTGGCTTGGGATGACCTCGGAACGGCCGGGTTCCAGCAAAACATCGTCGAAGGTGAGCCCTTCGCGAATCTCCATCGGAGTCTCCGTTTTGCGGGCGCGGTATTCCTTCAAAGCGGCTGGGTGTCAACCGAGGCTGGTGAGCCCGTCGTGGCCCGGCCCACATGGCGGCCACCGCGTCGAAGTCCTCGAGCGGGCGCCCGCGCAGGCGAAGGCGCGGCGTCTGAAGCACCGGAACGTCAGCCGTCGCGTCTGAGGTTGGTCGCCACCAGATAGA
>DATCFQ010000260.1:0-3252 GCA_036509495.1 Caulobacteraceae bacterium | reverse complement strand
TCTATCTGGTGGCGACCAACCTCAGACGCGACGGCTGACGTTCCGGTGCTTCAGACGCCGCGCCTTCGCCTGCGCGGGCGCCCGCTCGAGGACTTCGACGCGGTGGCCGCCATGTGGGCCGGGCCACGACGGGCTCACCAGGGCGACGGGGCCAGGTTAACGCGGATTGTAGATTGACGGGCCGAGGTGGAGCTATCGAGCGTCGGCGGGTTCTGATTCGATGTGCTTCCTGATTCTGGAGGCCTCGATGCTGGAAGCTTTGCCCAAGCCGCGCTTGCGCAGCCTGCTGGAACATTTCTCGGTCATCGGCGACCCGCGCCAGCCGTGGAAGGTGATGTACCCGCTGCGGGAGGTCATCCTGCTGGTGGTCTGCGCCACGATCGCCGATTGCGACGATTACGACGAGATCGCCCTGTGGGGCGAGACGCACCTGGACTTCCTGCGCAGCCTGTCGGAGTTCCACTTCGGGGTCCCCTGCGAGGACTGGCTTAGGGACCTGATGAACCGCATCGATCCGGCGCTGTTCCGCGCCTGCTTCGAGGCCTGGGTCGCCGAGCGCTGGCCCCAGCCGCCGGGCCTGGTGGCGCTGGACGGCAAGACCTCGCGCGGCAGCCGCGACCACCGGAGCGGCGAGCCGAAGGCGCTGCACCTGGTGTCCGCCTTCGCCACCGACCGGGACCTGGTGCTGGGCCAGGAGGCGGTCGAGGAGAAATCCAACGAGACCACCGCCATCCCCTTGCTGCTCGAGCGCCTGGCGCTGGAGGGGGCGTTGGTGACCATCGACGCCATGGGCTGCAATCCCGCCATCGCCCGGGACGTTTTGGACGCCAAGGCCGACTACCTCCTGGCGGTGAAGGACAACCAGCCGACCCTGCACGCCGAGATCGAAAGCTACTTCGCGACCGCGCCCGCCCAGGAGATCGAGCGCTTCGAGGACCTCGACAAGGGCCACGGCCGGCTCGAGGTCCGATCCTGCCGCGTCTCGACCGCCATCGGCTGGCTCGAGCCCGACCGCGCCTTCCCCGGCGCCTACCGCTTCCCAAGCGCCGCCGCCATCGCCGTCATCGACACCAGGATCGAGCAGAACGGCAAGATCGCCACCGCCCGACGATCCTACATCACCTCCCGGCCGCTATCGGCCCAGGCCCTCGCCGAGGCGGTGCGCGCCCACTGGGGCATCGAGAACAAGCTGCACTGGGTGCTCGACGTGGCCTTCAAGGAAGACCGATCCCGCCTGAAAGGCCACGGCGCCCACAACATGGCCATCGTCAGGCACTTCGCCGTCAATCTGGTCCGAGCCGCCAACGACAGGAACTCCATCAAGACCCGCCGAAAGCGCGCTTCGTGGGACCCCGACTACCTCCTCGCAATCCTCTCAACGCCCGCCGTTAACCTGGACTCGTAGCCCTGGGTTCTACGGACCAGCGACGGGACCCTAACTCTACAAGGATCCAAAGGCGGTTAGGTCGGTCATAACCGATTCCCGGCTGCCCTTCTTTGCTGGTGGCAACCCTCTCAGGCTGGATTCCGCCCACAACCGACCGGGCCTAAATGCCCGATTCGGGGCGACCGCGGCAGTGAGGCGTCGATAGATAGTGACGAAAACGAAAGAGTCTGCCCGCCCTCAGCTCCGCTTCAGCACCAGGGTCGCCCAGGCGTCGCGGTGCAGGCGGAAGTCGAGCTGGAAGCCGCGGGCCAGATAGGCGGCGCGGACCATCCGCTCCTGGCTGCGCAGCAGGCCGGACAATATGGCCGTGCCGCCCGGCCTCAGCGCGCCCTTGATCGGATGGGCCAGGGAGACCAGCGGCCGGGCCAGGATGTTGGCGAACACCAGGTCGTAGGGCGCGCCGGCGCGGACGCTGACGTGATCCAGCCCGTCGGCGCGGAGGAAGCGGGCGCGGGCGTGGTTCAGCCCCGCGTTCTCGCGCGAGATGCGCACCGAGACCGGATCGATGTCGGTCCCGACCACCTCGGCGGCGCCGCAGCGGGCGGCGGCGATGGCCAGGATGCCGGCGCCGCAGCCGACGTCGAGCACACGCCCGAAGCGGCGGGCCTTGAGCAGCCTGTCATAGGCCCTGAGGCAGCCGACCGTGGTGCCGTGATGGCCGGTGCCGAAGGCGGCGCCCGCCTCGATCCGGAGGTTCACCGTGTTGAGCGGCGTGCGGCCGAGGTCGTGCATGCCATAGACGAAGAAGCGCCCAGCGCGCACCGGCGGCAGGCCCGAGAGCGCCATGGCCAGCCAGTCGGCGTCGGCGAGGACTTCGGTGGCGGTCGTCAGCGCAGTAAAACCGCCCAGCACGCGCCGGAAGGCGTCGGCTTCCTCATTATCCCGCGGAAAGGCGTCGATGCGCCAGCGGCCGGCCGCCTCGTCTTCCTCGAGGATCGAATAGGTCGCCCCCTCCAGCGCGATATCGGCGTCCACCGCCGCGGCGGCGGCCTCGGCCTCGGCTCTTGGCCCGCGGGCGATGATCTGGAAGGCGGTCTCGGACATGGACGGCGAGGCTCTGGCGGTCGAGGGCGCCTTCATCGGCTAAACCGCCTGCCGGGTCGAGGGCGATGCGGCTAGAGCCGGCCGGAGCCGACTTCGCGGGCCAGCCAGGCCGCCTTGACGAAGGCCAGCCGGCAGTCGGAGAGGATGCGCGCGGCGGCCCTGGGATCGCCGGCCGAGGCTTCGCAGACCAGGCGCGAGCTCAGGCACAGGCGCAGGGCTGAAACCGGAGCGTCGTCCCGGATCCCGGCGGCGACCGGCTGGCCGAGTTCGATCCTCAGCCGGGCCGCGGCGCGGACCTGCAGGTCCTGGGAAAGGGCCGTGGCGCCGAGATCTTCGCGCATCAGCCGCCAGAGCCGCTCGGTCTCTGCGCGCGAGAGCCAGGGTCCGTCGGCCGACGCCCGCATAAGGAACGGGAAGATGGTCTTCACCGCGTCCCAGCCCGCAGGGCCGAGGCCGCGATCGAGCGGCCGGACCTCCAGCGGCTCCAGTTCCGGGTGGGCCCCGATCGCGTCCGCGGCCGCCCGTTCGAGGCTGGCCGCCACCGCCTGCACCTGGGCGTCGGGGATGGCGGTGAAGCGGCGCAGCTCCTCCAGCGCCGCCGACCAGCGGAGCAGGAGGCCGAAGTTGGCCACGGGCCGCAGGCTGCCCCTGGCGGCCCAGCCGGCCGGCCAATCGGCTCGGGCCGAGACGGCCTGCAGAGCGGCGGGCAGGCGCCGCACGGCGAACTGCGAGGCCAGGGCCTCAGGGATCATCAGGGCGGC
>DATCFQ010000259.1:0-4540 GCA_036509495.1 Caulobacteraceae bacterium | reverse complement strand
CTTCGGCGGCGCCGGACGCGGCGGGGGCGGCTGCGCGGGGGCGGGCTCACTGTCCGCGGCCGGCGGGCTGGCGGCGACGCCTATGGCGGCCCGGGCGGCCGCTGCGCGCATGGCGATCATGGCGTGCATGGGCGGAACGGCGAAGTCCGCGCTGGCCCCCTTGCCGCCCTGGGCCCTCAGATTGTTCAGGAACACCACACCGGCCGGCATCACGATGGTGCGCCCGTCACGGACCAGGGCGCGCGGCACGACGACCGAACCGGCCTCGGAGGCCCGCAGCAGCGCCGGGGGCGCCGCGCTCGCCGCCGACGCCTTGCCGATCAGGTCGACCTTGGAGGCGGACGCCTCGCCGCCGCCGTAGCGATCCTGGAAGGCCGAGGGCTGGCCCTCGGGACCCAGCGGGCGGAAGAACAGGTGCGCCCCGATCTGGGCGACCTTGAGCAGGGTGGGCGTCCAGGCCGCCATCACCCAGGTGGTGTGATAGTGGGTCGCGGTTCCGACCTGCTTCATCACGAAGCCGTCGAGCGCCTGCTCGGCCACCTCCTTGGCGCCTCGCCAGGCCCAGGCTGCCGGCGGGCGCGCCATCGAGCCGTCGCAGGTGAAGGAGAACTGGCACCCGGGCCGGTCGGACCCCTGGAACACCACGCCGCATACCGATTTGGGATAGCCGGCGTGGCGCATGCGGTTCAGCACCACCTGGGCGACCGCCTCCTGGCCTTGCCGGGGCTCCAGCGCCGCCTCGTAGTAGATCGCCGCGGTCATGCACTGCAGCGCCGCCGCCTTTTCCGCAGAGCTGGCGCGCAGCACGAAGGGATCGGCCGGGGGATTGGCGACCTGGGCGTCCGGGATCAGGCCGTTGACCCGCTCGGCCTCCTGCATCGACAGCTTGCCGAGCCAGAGCCGGGGCGGGCTGGTCACCTCGAGCCGCCTCCAGCCCACCGGCCGGCCGAGGTCCATCGGTGCGTCGGGATCGTGGCTGGCGGCGAGGCGCAGCGCGCCCGGCCCGGCGTCGGCCATCAGGGCGGTCAGCACCGCGTCCGACACGCCGCCGGCGCCGGCCTGGACCAGGCTGTGCACCCGGCCGTTGACCGCCTCGCGGACCAGGGCGGCGCGGACGGCGAAACAACAGGCCAAGGTCACGACGGCGAGACAGCAAAGCTTGAGGATGAGACGCAGGGCGGCGGCCAGGCGCGGCGCCGGATCGCGAGAGCGGCGGCGGCTCGGGGCGGACCAGCCGCCCTCGGAGATGACGCTCAAGCTCGGCTCCCTGGAATTCTCAGCGCGCCCGCCTTGTATCACCCCGGGGGAGATGGCGCCCCAATAAGGCAAGACGGCGACACCCTTTCGCGTCCGCGAGACGCCCACTACATTGCTGATTCCCTGTCCAACAGTTGAAAGGAGGTGATCCAGTGTCTCATTGTCATCCATCGCAATCGGTGACCGTAGCCTGGACCTCCGCTAGCGGGGTCCGCGCCTAGCGTGCGTTAGGCGAAAGTGTGAAGCGGTTTCGCCTAACGCGCTCCAGGGTTTAACCTTGGGGCGTGACGGCCGCCGAAACCGCACAACACTTTCGGCTGTCACGCCCTGCGGTCGGGTCGACCCGACCGAGGCAAGCTGCGGGCCGCTTCGCGGTACCGACAATGGAAGGGCCGTCCGGGCGACCGGGCGGCCCTTTTATATGCCCCCAGACAGCGCTCAGGCGTGGGCGGCTGGAGTCATCTGTATGAGGATGACGTCGGTGTGAGCGTCGCGCGCCCGGCGATCGGGCGGCTGGGCCGTCCAGGCCGTGATCAGCACGATGGCCCAGAGGCAGGCGAGCAGCATGTCCCCGAGTTCGCATCGCGCTTCTGCGGGGCGCTTCTGCATCAGCGTGGTCACCCGGGTCATCAGAAGGCGGGCGCCGGGACCCGACCAATCGCATCCCAGCGGCGAGGCGGACGCCCCGTGCGGGCTGAGCAGCAGGGTCTCGGCATAGCGGCGTCGCTCGGTCGGCAGGCGGGTCATCACGGTGGCGTCGCAGGCCAGCTCCTGATCGAAGCGCATGGCCCTGGCGGCCAGGTGGACCAGCGGGTTGAACCAGTTCAGGCACTGCATCGCCAGCACCACGGCGTTGCTGCGGGCATCCAGCCGGTCGATGTGCGCCCGCTCGTGCGCCCGCACCAGCCGGCGTTGCTCAGGCGTGAAGCGGACCTCGAAGTCGAAGGGAGTCACCACGCGGGGCATGACGATGCCCACGATGGCCGGGCCGGCGAGGCCCGAACGTTCCTGGGCCAGGAAGCGGACATATCGCACGGCCAGCACGGCCGTGCTGACCAGGACCCCCGCGGCCCAGATGCCGGCGATCATCCCGCGGTGTGGTCCTGCCGACAGCCAGCCATGAGCGGCGCCCACGGCATGCTCCAGGGACCCGACCGCGCCGGCCCCCTCCGGTGCAGGGATCATCCCGCCCAGCACGGCGACCGGGACGATCAGCCATGACAGATAGGCCTGGTGCGCGCCGAACCAGCCTCGGACCAGCGGGCGAAACATCAACACCAGCACGATCGCCGCGCTGGCGACGAGGTTGAGCCGGATCAGAAGCAGCAAGCCCTCAGTCGCGATCGTGGCCATCGTCCAGCTTCCTGATCAGGGCCTTCAACTGGGCGACGTCCTCGGGCGACAGCTTTTCATGCTCGGCGAAGTGGCTGACGAAAGGGGCCAGCCGGCCGTCGAAGATCCGGCCCAGGAAATCCCGACTCTCGGCCAGCATGTAGTCGTCGCGGGCGACCAGCGGCCGGTACCAGGTGCGGCCCTCTCGCCGCTCGGACTGGATCGCCTTCTTCTTCAGCATCCGGCCGATCAGCGACTTCACAGTGCGGTCGCTCCAGCGCTGCACGCCGGCGACCTCGGCGACGATGTCCTCGACGACCAGGGGCCCGCGCCGCCACAGCGCGTCCATGATCCGGCTCTCCGCTTCGCTGATCTGGGCCATATCCGCTTGACTTGAAAAACTATGATCGTAGTTTTTACGAAACTACGTGCTTGGTTTTGTCGCTCAGGGAGACGCTGGTGGCAAGCAACAATTCCGCTGTGGGCGCCCCGGGCCAGAGGGCGCGGCCGCGGCGCAGGCGCTCGCCCTCCGAGGTCATCGGCTTGCTGTTCGTAGGGTCGCTGGTCGTCATGGGCGCCGTGCTGGCCGGCGGCGGAGTCTACGACCAGATCCAGCGGCGGCTCGTCCGACCCGCCGTCATGCGGACCTGGGTCCATGCCCGGCAGGTGTTGGCCAGGCGCCTGAAGCAGCCGGTCCCGCTCGAGCTGGGGGCGGTCTGGACCACCCATTCCGGCATGATCTGCGGCCAGGTGAACGGCCGCGGCAGCTTCGGGGGACTCACCGGAATGACCCCGTTCGCCGTGGAGGGCGAGCGGGCGGTGTTCGCCCTGGATCAGACGGCCGTCGCCTTCGCCCCCTATTGGCGAGATTGCATGACCGACCAGTGGATCACCCTCCAGGCCGGCTCGATGCAGGCCGGCGGCTGCGCCACCAAGCTCGGACAGGCCCGCTGCCTGACGGTCGCCGGATAGTGGGCCCGACGCCGATGAGCCTCAACGCCGCCCTGCGGTCCCTCCGCCGCGACCCGCTCTATGTCGCCTCCGGCATCCTGGCCCTGGCGATCGGCCTGGCCGCCGCGATGTTCGCGACCCTCTACGTCCGCGACGAACTGAGCTTCGACCGCTTCATCCCCGACCACGACCGCATCGCCGTGCTGGTCAGCGACGTGAGCGCGCCAGGCCAGGCCGACATCACCACCGACTCCAGCGCCGGAGCGCTGGCGGCGATGCTGAAGGCCGAGGTCCCAGGCCTCGGCGGCGCCAGCCGCCTGGCCTACGACAACGTCAGCGTCCGCGAAGGCGATGTCGAGGCGCGCGAGCCGGCGGTCTGGGTCGACCCGGACTTCTTCGACATCCTCCGCCTGCCCCGGCTGGCGGGCGACCCCAGCCTGGCCATGCGCTCCCCGGACGGCGTGGTGCTGACCCGCAGCCTGGCGGAGAAATATGTCCCCCGCGGCAAGGCCCTGGGCTCCAACATCCAGATCGACGGCGTCCATACGCTGCAGGTGATGGCCATCATCGAGGACATCCCCGCGGCCAGCCATCTGGCCGGGCTCGGGCTGTTCCTCCCGGCGCGCTCGACAATCTCGCCGCTGAGCCGCCAGCAGCCGGGCCTGTTCTTCAATGCCGTCGTCGATCTGAAGCCGCAGGCCCAGGTGCGCTTCATCCGCGAGCGCACCTATGTCCGCCTGGCCCCCGGATTCACCCTGAAGGGCGTCGACAAGGCGCTGGCCGGGTTCGCCCGGAAGCACGCGCGGCAGCTCGCGCCGGTTCCGGGCGCCCGCGTGCGGTTCAGCCTGGCCCCGCTGACGCGGCTGCACACCTACCCGTTCAAGGGCGCCAACATCGGCGCCTCGGACCTGCACACCGACCTGGCCAGCCTGGCCGACCTCGGCGTCCTGGGCGCCATGATCCTGCTGCTCGCCGTGACCCATTTCGTCAACCTCGCAAC
>DATCFQ010000258.1:0-10880 GCA_036509495.1 Caulobacteraceae bacterium | reverse complement strand
TCGTGCGGGTCGGCAGATCTCAGCGTCACCTCGCCGCGGCTCTCCGGCCGCAGCAGCACATTGGCGCAGGCGAGCACGTGCCCCACGCCCTTGCGCCAGCCGGGGAACCAGGGCTGGGCCATCATCGACACCGGGATGATCAGGAACTGCACGTCCGGCCACTCGAGCTCGGGGCGGGTGCGATAGAAGCCCTGGGCCGAGACCGGCAGGCCGGCCGCCTCGCCGGTTCCGAACAGCCGCCACTGCAGCACCGAGAGCATCAGCCGGTCGAACCTCAGCTTGGAATCGTAGGCGATCTCGCCCCTGGCTTTCCAGACGGCGCCCACCGAGGCGTGGTCCTGCAGGTTCTTGCCGACCCCGGGCAGGTCGTGCAGCGGCTGGATGCCGAGCGCGGCGAGCTCACTGGCCGGCCCGATGCCGGACAGCAGCAGCAGTTGGGGCGAGTTGAACGCGCCGCCGCAGAGGATCACCTCGCGCCCGGCCAGCACCCGCTTGATCTCGCCGCCCTGTTCGAACTCGACGCCGATCGCGCGGCCCTTTTCCAGCAGCACCCGGTGGGTCAGGGCTCCGGTCTCGACCTTCAGGTTCGGCCGATGCCGCACCGGATTCAGGAACCGCGCCGAGGTCGAGCCTCGCCGGCCCTTGTGGACGGTGAAGTCTGGGGTTGAGAACCCCTCGGCGTCGGCGCCGTGGAAGTCGCCGAGCCGCTTGAAGCCGAGCGCCTCGGCGGTCTGCATCAGCTTCGGATGGATGACCTTGTCGGGATGGTGCTTGGAGACGGTCAGCTCGCCGTCCGCCCCGTGATAGAGGCTCTCGCCGCGCCAATTGGCCTCGCTCTTCTTGAAGTAGGGCAGCACCTCCGCATAGCTCCAGCCGGTCAGGCCGAGCTGGCGCCAGTGGTCGTAGTCGACCGCATAGCCGCGCGAATACATCATGCCGTTCACCGACGACGAGCCGCCCAGCACCTTGCCGCGCGGGGCGGCGATCTGGCGGTCGTCGGCATAGGGCTCGGGCTCGGACAGGTAGTCCCAGTTCACCACCGGATCCATGAAGGTGTCGCGCCAGGCCAGGGGCATGGACATCAGCGGCCGGTCGTCCTTGCCGCCCGCCTCCAGCAGCAGCACCCGGTTCTGCGGATCGGCCGAAAGCCGGTTGGCCAGCACGCACCCGGCCGAGCCGGCGCCAACGATGATGTAGTCGACGTTTTCCATGCCTCGCCCACCTAGCGCGTTGTGGAGGCAGCCGCTACTGCGCCGGCGGGCGGTTCGCGCGCCAGGTCTCGAGGATGGCTTCGGCGACGCGGCGCATCAGCCCCTCACGCACGATCAAGGGGGCGGTCGAGGCGCCCTCCAGCACCGCCGCCGCATAGGCATGGCCGTCCGGGGCGATCAGGACGCCGACGTCGTTGGTCCCCACGTGCAGCGGGCCCAGGTGCTGGCCGGTGCCAGTCTTGTGGGCCAGGGTCCAGCCACGCTCCAGGCCGCCGTTCAGCCGCTCCTCGCCATGAACCGTCGAGTGCATCAACCGCAGCAGCCGCTGGGTCGACACCGGCGAGAGCAGCGCGCCCTCGCTCAGGGCCTTCAGCGCCCGCACGGTGGCGAGAGGGCTGGCGCCGTCCTCCGGATCGGCCAGGTAGCGCCGCATCGCCGCCTGCCGCACCGACGGATCGAGCCGCGAGCGCGCCGCCTCCAGCCGTTCGCCGCCATCCAGTTCGGGCCGCCAGGAGAGACCCGCGACGTGCGCCTGCAGCTCGCGCTGCTGGACCCCCGCGGCGATGCCGGCAAGACCCTTGCGGCGCATGACGCCCTGCACGGCCCGTGTTCCGCCCAGTCGGCGCACCAGGAAGTCGTTGGCCGCATTGTCGCTGTCGACGATGGCCGCCCGCACCAGCTCGGCGATGAAGGTCCGGCGCCCGCGCCGGCCGATGTCGTCGGCGATCGGTTCGTGGAAGACGCTGAGGTCGGCCTTGGTGAGCAGCGCCTCCTCGTCGATCTGCATCCGCCCGGAATCGACCGCGTCGAGCGTCGCGATGACGGTCCAGAGCTTGGCGACGCTTTCCTGCGAGAAGCGGTCGTCCCGTTCCAGGAGACCGTCCAGCCCTCGTTCAGGTCCATCACCGCGATGCCGACACGCCCGTCGAAGCCGGCGCCCAGCGTCCGGATCCGGGCGGCCATCAGGGGCGGCGCGCGATGATCGGCGAAAGGCGCGGCAAGCGCCTGCGGCGCGGCCAAGCCGGTCGGCCAGGCCACGGCGGCCGCGGCCGCAATCAGCATCATTTGGCGCAACACCATCGCCGCCCGATCTTTATCCGCCGGCCGGTGCGTGCAAAGCCTGCACACCCGTGAGCGGGCGCCCATATCCCCCGCATCGACTGGAGGTCGGCATGGACAGACGCGTATCCCGGATCGAGGCGGCCGCGCAGCCCCAGCGCGGCGCCGCCACCCACGCCAACCGCTTTGTGGTGCCGGCCGAGCGGTTCGAGACCCACTCGCCGTTCCTGATGATGATGGAGGACTGGTTCGCTCCGCCGGCCGGCTTCCCCACCCATCCGCATCGCGGCATGGAGACGGTGACCATGGTGCTGGAGGGCTCGCTCGAACACCGCGATCACACCGGCGGCCACGGCATGCTGAACCCCGGCGACGTGCAGTGGATGACCGCCGGCAGAGGCGTCATGCACTCGGAGATGCCGGGACCCAAAGGGGTGCATTCGCTGCAGCTCTGGTTGAACCTGCCGGCCGCCCAGAAGATGTCCAAGGCCCGCTACCTCGACCAGCGCGCGGGCGATGCGCCGACGGCCTCTGGGCCCGGCTGTGAGATCCGGGTCTATGCCGGCCGCCAGGGGGAGACCGAACAGGCGCCCGGCTCGAGCTATCCGATGAACCTGTGCGTGGTGCGGCTGGAGCCCGGCGCGTCCTGCGAGCTCGAGATCGGGCCGGACGAACGCGGCTTCCTCTATGCGCTGGAGGGCGCCGCCGAGGTGGGCGAGGACGCCACGGCGCTCCCCGCCGGCCAGGTCGCCTGGCTCGACCCCAGCGCCGATGCGCCCGGCGAGCCCGACCGGCTCAGACTGGTCGCCGGCGAGACGCCCTTCCGCGCCGCCCTGTTCAGCGGCCGCCCGATCCCCGAACCGGTGGTCGCCTACGGCCCCTTCGTGATGAACACCCAGGACGAGATCCGCCAGGCCTTCGCCGACTACCACAGCGGCGCCTTCGCAGAGGGGTGAGCCTTGCACATTCGTTCGCCCTATGTTCCCCTCTCCCGTAGGGAGAGGAAAGCAGGCATTCGGAACGCTGGGTCATTTTGCTCGTTGCGGCCAAGCCCCGGGCGTCTTCGGGGCCTTGGTGCGGGGGAGCGTTCATGCCGTCCGATGCGTCGCAGGGTCCGGAGGAGGCCTCCTCTGTCGGGCTGATCTATGTGCACGACACCGATCCCGGCATCGGCCGGCGCAAGGCCGGCAAGGGGTTCGGCTACATCAATGCCGACGGCAAGGCGATCGCCGACGCCCGCACCCTGGACCGCATCGCCGGGCTGGTGATCCCGCCTGCCTGGACCGAGGTCTGGATCAGTCCCGACCCGCGCGGCCATATCCAGGCGACGGGCCGCGACCAGAAGCAGCGCAAGCAATATATCTACCACCCCAAATGGCGGGCCCACCGCGACGAGAGCAAGTACGGCCGCATGGCCGAATTCGGCCGCGCCCTGCCCAGGCTGCGCCAAAGGGTCGAGCATGATCTCGCCCGCCACGGCCTGCCGCGCGAGAAGGTGCTGGCGACGGTCGTGCGCATCATGGAGGAGACCTCCATCCGCGTCGGCAACGACCAATACGCCAGCACCAACAAGAGCTTCGGCCTCACCACCCTGCGCAAGCGCCACGTCGACGTGACCGGCGCCGGGGCGGTGTTCGAGTTCCGCGGCAAGAGCGGCAAGATGCACAGGACCGGCATCCACGACCGCCGCCTGGCCGGGGTCCTGCGACGCTGCGAGGAACTGCCCGGCCAGCGCCTGTTCCAGTTCACCGACCACGACGGCCAGCGCCACGCCGTGCACTCGCACGACGTCAACGACTACATCCGCGAGGCCTCCGGAGGCCCGTTCACCGCCAAGGACTTCCGCACCTGGGCGGGCACGCTGCGCTGCGCCCAGGCCCTGGTCCAGGCCGGTCCTGCCGACTCCGAAAGCGGCGCCAAGCGGATCGTCGCCGCCTGCGTGAAAGAGGTGGCCGGGGCCCTCGGCAACACCCCGGCGGTCTGCCGCTCCAGCTACATCCACCCGACGGTGTTCGAGCACTATGCCTCCGGCGCCCTGGCCGAACGCTTGGCCCGCCCCTCCGTCCGGCAGGCGGAGAAAGCCCTGCTCGAGGTGCTGGACGAGGTCACGGGCGCCCAGACCAAGGCCGCCTGAGCCCTCGCCAGGGCGCCTCCCGATCGGCTATGCAGCCTCGCGCTGACCAGGGAGACGGCCATGAAGTTCATCACTTTCGCCCAGGACGGCGCCGAGCGCCCGGGGGTCTGGCTCGGGAAGGGCCGCATCGCCGACCTGTCCTCGATCGCCAGCTCGCTGATCGAGCTGATCGAAGCCGGCGACACCGGCATGGCCGCGGTCCGCCACATCGTCGAGGACGGCACGGCGACGATCGCCTCGGGCAGCGTCCCGCTGCTGGCCCCGATCCCGCGCACCCGCAAGAACGTCTTCTGCGTCGGCCGCAACTACGCCGAGCACGTGGCCGAGGGCGCCCGCGTGGCCGGCGCCGCGACCAAGCTGCCGGAGGTCCCGCAGTTCTTCACCAAGGCCCCGACGACGATCAATGCGCCAGGCGCGCCGGTGCGGCTGGATCCGGGCCTCACCAAGCTGCTCGACTACGAAGTCGAGCTGGCGGTGATCGTCGGCAAGGCCGGCCGCGACATCCCCAGGGAGCGCGCCTACGAGCACGTGTTCGGCTATACCATCGCCAACGACGTCACCGCCCGCGACCTGCAGCGGCGCCACGAGCAGTGGTTCAAGGGCAAGTCGCTGGACACCACCCTCCCCCTCGGCCCCTGGATCGTCGACAAGGCCGAGATCGGCGACCCGACCACCCTGGAGCTCAGCCTCACGGTCAATGGCCAGGAGCGCCAGCGCGCCACCACCTCGATGATGATCTTCGACATCCCGGCGATCATCGCCTCGCTGTCGGCCGGCATGACACTCGAGCCCGGCGACATCATCGCCACCGGCACCCCCTCCGGCGTCGGCTTCGCCATGGATCCGCCCCAGGGCCTGAAGGACGGCGACGTGGTGGTGGCGAGGATCGACCGCATCGGCGAGCTGGAGAGCCCGATCAAGGCGGTGTGATCTTGAGTCGCCGCTCCATTTGCCGGGCGGCGGCTAGATCGCCCCGCTTCTTCTCGGCGGCGGCAGCCAGCGCCTCGTCCTTCTTCAAGTCGGCGACGGACTGATCGTGGAGTCTCTTTTGGGCTGGAGACATCCAGTTTGGAGATATGCGCCTGAGATGGGTTGCCGATTGGATGCAGGCGAAGGCTTGGTCGGCGAACCGGCCCTGGTTTGGAATCGGGCAGACTTCGAAATCGCCACGCACCGCTGCGCCCGCGGCGGAGCCGGCGTGATTCACCGCGTTGCTATAGGACATCTCAAGATTGTGGGGGACAGCGTAGTCGACGGGGCCGGCGCCGTGAATGACCTGAGCGTTCCTGATGACGACCCAACGCCCGTTGTCGTCGCGCTCTACGATGAAGAGACTATCGGCAGAGAGCGCGAATTCTCCGCGTATCCAATAGCACCGCCCGGTCACGCCAGGGTTGCCGAGACAACGGGGAACGGGAGGAGCTGCCCTCGCGGCAAAGCCAGTCGTGACGGCGAACATCAAGGTCGCCAACAGGATCGCTCGAACCTTTGCCACCATCGGAACCGTCGCAATCCAGAAACGAGAACACTACAGGAACATTGGCCGTGCGCCAGCTCCAAATGGCTGTCTGCCGCCGAATTCACCTTCCGAGTCGATTGTGGCGAGCCTCGGCCGGCCCGATGAGCCCAGAACCTCCGCGAGACAACGCGCCAACAGGGCTACGGCCTGTAGGCGACTGGGGGGTTTGCGAGTCGATCGCGAAATAGTTTCGGCGCAGACTCCCTTTGCTGTCCACAGCCCCGATATGACCCGGATACTGGGATGGACGGAGACTTCCGTTGCTGAGGCCCTAGGTGAAGTAGGGCGAGACCGGCTGCGCCGCTTTCGCCGCATCTCCGTCGAGGTCGGGCGAGGCGAAGAAGTGCTGAGCGCCGAGGGTCGGGTCGGAGATCGCGCCGCTCAATATGCCCTGGGCCGCTTGCTGCGCTTGCCCCCAACGCACCGCACGGACACCTGTCAGCTTCGAAGGGTCCGCGGTCTCTCGCCATTGCTGACTGCCGCCCGGCGGCCCTCCTCCCGCCTCGACGATCGCGTACTGCTTGCGCTGGTTAAGGACGCCATCGAGAGTCGGTCTGTACTGTGGATTGCCAATCCGGTTGACGATCGACCAACCAATGGCCGGGAAGTCGTCGGGCGTACTTAGTCCCTCGGCATAGATCATCCGCGCGAGCGTGTTCTCGTCGCCCCGGGCCGGTTCGTACCCGTTGGAACCGATGACCGGGGTCGGAAGCGGCGGAGCCCCGCCGGTCCTCGGAGCAGCCGGAACCTTCAGCGCCGGAGTCGGATCCCACGATGGAACCGCCCTTCCCCGGGCCAGATTGGCCAGCGCATCATTCTCCGAAGGGGGATAGTCGGCCTGGGGCGTCAGGCCACGCGCCTGGAGTTCCGCGGCCGCGGCGGCTTGGGTCTCTTTCGACGGAGGTTGCGGCCTGGATAAATCCTGGGAAGCCCGAAAGATCGACGGAAAGGCCGACGCATCGACCGATGACGACAGCAATCGCCAGTCGGCCCCGGCCGCCGGCGAGGCGCCGGTTCCTACCTGGTCGAGATGCTGTCCTAAGGACATCGACGCGGGAGACATCCTTCCGGCGCCATCAGAGCTTCCGTCGGGCGGCGCGGCGCTGGCGAATGGAGACGCGCTGTAACCGAATGACAGGTCGCTCGTCGGCGCCGCTCCGCCGGCGCGCGGAATGGCGTCCAAGGCATCGGCATAGAGCTGACTGAGGCGGTTCTGATCCGGGCCGATCTGGCTTCCCGCCGCCGATCCCGGACGGCCAAGCGAGGCCAGGGCGTCGGCCAGCTGCTGCTGCAGGCTCGCCCCTTGCGGCTGTGCAGGCGGTTGGCCTCTGCCGATCAAGCGGTCGAGGAGGGCGGCGTCTTCGGGGTCCATGAGTATCTCCAGGGCTTGTCGCAGCGTAAGCGCCATGGCGCCCCGATTAGCGGCGGCCTCATTGGGGCGGCGCCCCTACCCGCTCGGGGAGCCCCGAACCGGACCCAAGCGTTACCTCGGCGATCGCGCTTGCAGTGGAACGCCGTGCGGCCCCGGTCCGCCACGTCGCGCCATCATGCGGCGCGGCCGGCGACGGTGCGCCACGCGGCGGCCCGGACCGGCGCCAAGACGGTGGTCGTCACCCGCACGGTGGTCGTGGACCACCATCATCGCCATCATCACCACCCCGACGAGGTGGCCGAGCCGGGCCCAGGCCCGGGCCCCGGTCCAGAGTAAAGGCCGGTCAGCGTCCCGTTCGCGGAATCGTAACCCTAGCAATCTATCAAAAGGTCCACCGTCGGCGGAGGACGCACATTGTTCAGGGTGCTGAGCTGCATCCGCTATAGCCACGACCTGAGA
Organism: Caulobacteraceae bacterium; assembly: GCA_036509495.1. GTDB lineage: Bacteria > Pseudomonadota > Alphaproteobacteria > Caulobacterales > Caulobacteraceae > JANWHQ01. Next base: position 3,126 of record DATCFQ010000258.1, on the reverse strand, counting down.
CTGGTCCTGGTCGCGGCCTTTGTCTGCCTCCTGGCGGCCTGCACCACCGTCTGGCTCCACGCCAGGACGCCGCAGAAGAACTCCGCCTTGCGATGGGGCGCCCTGACCCTGACCGGAGTCAGCTTCGGCGCAGGGATCTGGGCCACACACTTCATCGCCATGCTGGCTTACGCCCCGGTGTTGCACACCGGCTACGAGCTGTTCGGCACCCTGCTGTCGCTGGCGGCGGCCATGGCCTTCGCCACCGCCGGGTTCGCCATCGCTTCCGGCTCGCAGCGTCATCTCGCCAAGGCGGCCGGCGGGGCCCTGGTCGGCGCCGGCATCGGGGCCATGCATTTCCTCGGCATGTGGGCGTTCAGGCTCCAGGGCGTCGTGCTTTGGGACAAGGCCTATGTCGTCGCCTCGCTGGTGATCGGCATCGTCTTCGGGGCGCTCGCCCTGCTGGCCTTGGGCCGCAAGCCTGGTGTGCGCCGGGGGGCTCTCGCGGCCCTGACCCTGACCGTCGCCATCTGCGGCATGCACTTCACCGCCATGGCCGCCGCCACGGTGGTGCCCAACCCCTCCGCCGTCCCGCCCCAGGAGCTGGCGGCGCGGCCGGTGATGGCCGTCATGGTGCTGGCCGTGGCCGTGCTGATCCTGCTGGGGGCGGTCTTGATGGGCTGGGTCGAGGCCGAGCATCGCCGCGGCGCCGTCGCCAAGCTGCGCGCGGCCACCAACGCCATGCCCGCCGCCCTGGCCATGTACGACGCCGACGACCGGCTGGTGGTCTGGAACGCCGCCTACGAACGGATGCGCCCGCATTATGGGGTGCTGCTCAAACAGGGGCTGCTGTTCGACGACATGGTCCTCGCCGACGGCCACGACGAAGCCTGGATGATGGAGCGCAAGCGCGAACGGCGCGATGGCCAGGCCATCGAGTTCGAACTCCCGGGGGGTCAATGGGCGCGCATCGAGAACACGCCCACCGAGGACGGCGGCCTGATCAGCGTGGGGGTCGACGTCACCGAACTGAAGCGCCACGCCGAGGCGCTGGCCACGGCTCTCGCCCAGGCCGAGGCCGCCAGCCGCGCCAAGAGCGAGTTCCTCGCCAATATGAGTCATGAGATCCGCACGCCCCTGAACGGGGTGGCGGGCCTGACCGACGTGCTGGCCAAGACGCGCCTCACCCGCCAGCAGCGCGAGCTGGTGGGCCTGATCCGCGGCTCGGCCGAGACGGTGGACGACCTGCTGGGCGAGATCCTCGACCTGTCGCGCATCGATGCCGGCCTGGCGCCGGCCGCCGAGGAGCCCTTCCATCTGGGCGAGGCGGTGTCCGCCGTCGCCGAACTCTATCGGCCGCGGGCGGCCGAACGCGGCGTGACCCTGCGCCTGGACGGCGCCGACGAAATCCAGACCGAGGTCCGTGGCGATGCTGCGCGGCTGAAGCAGCTGCTGAGCGCGCTGCTCTCCAACGCCGTCAAGTTCACCGATCACGGAGAGGTGGTGGTCACCGCCCGCGCCCTCGGCGACGACCGCTTCCGCCTGACGGTCAAGGATAGCGGCGTCGGCTTCGACCCGGCCATCAAGGAGCAGTTGTTCGAGCGCTTCACCCAGGCCGACGGCTCCTCCACCCGCAGCCGCGGCGGCGCGGGCGTCGGGCTCGCCCTCGCGCGGCGCTGCGCCGCGGTGATGGGCGCCGAGCTCGACTGCGACTCCGAGCCGGGCAAGGGCTCGATCTTCACCCTGGACATCCGGCTGCCTGCCTCAAGTCCGGTGTGCACGGCCTGCGCCGACGTCCCCGGCGCCCACGCCGCAGCCGATCGGCCGCTGCTGGCCCTGATCGTCGACGACAACGCCACCAACCGCCAGGTCCTGGAGATGATCCTGCAGCAGGTGGGCATCGGCTTCACCTCGGTGGAGAACGGGCTCGAAGCGGTCGAGGCGTGCGAGGACCGGCGCTTCGACGTGGTCCTGATGGACATCCAGATGCCGGTGATGGACGGCCTTGCCGCCACCCGCGAGATCCGCCGCCGGGAGACCGCCGCCGGCCGCGCCCATGCGCCGGTGATCGTGGTGTCCGCCAACGGCATGCCCGAGCAGGTCGCGGCGTCGCGGCAGGCCGGCGCCGAGCGCCACCTGGCCAAGCCGATCAACGCCTCACTGCTGCTGCAGGCCCTGGCGGAGGTGGTCGCCCCGGCCGCGGCGACGTCCAGGACGCCCAAGGTCGCGTGACGGCGACGCCCCTCGTACTGCGCCTCTGCAGCGCCATATAGGGGGCTGGAGGCGCGAGCGGCGCCTCGCGCTCCGGAGGACTTGATGAGCTTTGCGATCTACGACGCGTCCGCGCCCGTGTTCACCGCCGCCCTGACCAATATGCAGCGGTGGCTCGACAAGGCCGCCAGCGAGGGCCTGCAGGAAACCGCTCTGGTCGAGGCGCGGCTGGCTCCGGACATGCGGCCCCTCTCCGGCCAGTTCCAGATGGCGTCCGACACCGCCAAGGGCGCCATCGCGCGGCTGACGGGCGTGGAGGCGCCGTCGATGCCCGACACCGAGACCAGCTTCGCCGAACTCAAGGCGCGCTGCCAGCGCACCATCGACTTCATCGAGGGCGTCGACAGGTCCGCCTTCGACGGCGCCGAGGACCGCGAGGTGCTGATGAAGTTCCCGGGCGGCACGGGCTACAAGTTCAACGGCGGCGACTACCTGACCCGCTTCGCCCTGCCGAACTTCTACTTCCACGTCACCACCGCCTACGCGCTGCTGCGGGCCAACGGCGTGGCCGTCGGCAAGCCTGACTTCCTGCAGCACCTGGGTCCGCCCACCATCACCGCCGCCGCCTGACGCCAGCGGCGGATATTGCCCCGGCGCGCGTGAGCGGGCATTCACGGAGCGCCGCCCCGGCGCTGGGGTCTCTATCGCCGAGTCGGCGACGCTGGAATCGCACCCGCCTCGGCCCGTCTCAGGAGCTGGATCACCCCGATGAACGATCGCCCGGAAGACGATCCCGCCGAGACCCCGATCCGGCGCGCCCTGCGCCTCAAGCAGGCAGCCATCGACGCCAGGCCCAAGCCACCGCGAGGCGGCAAGTTCCAGCGCGACCAGGCCAACGCCATAGCCGCCAACAAGTCCAAGCCCTGGCTGAAGCGG
>DATCFQ010000257.1:0-2346 GCA_036509495.1 Caulobacteraceae bacterium | reverse complement strand
CCGGCCATGAACGGCGCCGTGCAGGGTGCGGCCACCACCACCGCCAGGGCGCCGGTGAGCAGCGAGCCGACCAGGCCCGAGCCGCCGGCCTGCGAGGCGGCGTTCTGCAGCGACAGCCCGGCCTCGAACAGGCCCGAGAGGTTCAGGCCGATCAGCAGCATGACCAGGGCCAGGCCCGCGACCACGCCCGGCGACTGCAGCTGGAAGCCCCATCCCACGGCCGCGCCGGCCGACTTGGCGGCGATCAGCACGGCCGCCAGACCCACGAAGGTCAGCAGCACCCCGGCGAGGAAGGCGAGGCCATGGGCGTGCGAGCGGCGCGCCTCGCCGGCATGGGCGGCCAGGCCCAGGGCCTTCATCGACAGGATCGGGAAGACGCAGGGCATCAGGTTGAGCACCACCCCGCCCAGGAAGGCCGCTCCGGCGGCCATGGCGAGGGCCAGGACGCCTTCGCCGCCGGCGAAGCTGGTCTTGATCGGCTGGGCGGGGCCGAGCCCAGTGGCGGCGGCCGGCAGGGGCGCCGGCTCGGCCCGGATATCGAACGGCCGTCCGTCGGCCACCAGCAGGCCCTCGAGCGACTTGGGCGTCGGGCCGGACTTGAAGGCGAAACCCGGCTGGATGGTCAGGGTCAGGCCGGCGGGCCCGCGTTCGGCCGTCTGCGGCTTGGCCTGGTCGATGGTGCTGGACGAATAGGGGTAGAAATAGGCGTCGCGGACGCTGGGCCCGTGCAGCGCCGGCGAGAGCACCGCGAGTTTCAGCACGCCTCCCTGCAACGCCATGGCGCCCCTGAGCGGCGGGGCCTTGGGCGCGGCGGCCAGGGCCGCGGCGACGCCGGGATTGGACGCTGCCGACGGCTGGGCGCTCACCGGCAGGTCCAGGGTCAAGGTGGCGTCCTCGGGGACGCAGATGTCCTTGCAGACCAGGATGGAGACGGCCGCCTTCAGGGTCGCGGGCCGGCCGACCGCCGCGCTCCTGGGCGCGGTGACCGGGATCGGTAGGTAGACCTCGTTCTCGAAGCCGTAGTCCATCAAGGGCCCGACCGGCAGGCGCTTGGGCATTGGCCAGACGATCTCGCCGGTCTTCCAGCCCGCCGGCAGGGTCCAACCCAGCTTGGGCGGCTCGCCGGCGTCGCCAGGGTTGCGCCAATAGGTGTGCCAGCCGGCCCGGATCTTCTCGTGCAGGGCGACATAGAGGGTCTGGCCGGGCGCGATCGAGGCCGATTGCGGAGCCAGCTCGAGCTGGACGTGCCCGGCGTTGGTCATCGCCGCCTGGGCGCGGCCGGAGCCGGGCAGGGCCCAACCGAGCAGGGCCCAGCCGAGCAGGGCGAAGACAAGCAGGAAGGTGCTGATATGCTTCATCGAAGCGCTGAGTCTCGCCGCCGGCCCTGACGCCGAAGCGCTTAGCACAGTTTGTCCGCCAGCTCAGAGGGTCGGTTCATTGCCAGCGCATTTTGAAGACATCGAGATCGGCCAGGTGGTCTCGCTGGGCGCCATCGTTCTGGACGGCGAAGCCATCGAAAGCTTCGCCAAGGCCTTCGCCCCGGGATGGGACTGCAGCAACGGCGCGCCCGACGCCCTGGTCTATGTGGCCTGGTCCAAGCTCGACCAGCAGGCGGCGGCCGACTGGCCCCAGACCAAGCGGCTGGGCGTCGACGCCCTCAGGTGGATGCGCAACCCGCCGCCCGGCGAGATGCTGCGCGGGCGCATGACGGTGATGGCCAAGGATCCCGTCGGCGAGAGCCGCGGCATCATCATCGCCCAGCACGACCTGCTCGACGAAGCCGGCCGGCTGGTCTTCTCCTGCCTGACCCGCAGCCTGTTCAGCTGCCGCTAAAGCCTGCCGTTAGGCGTTGGCGGCCGGGGGGTTCTCTGCGTTCCAGCGCTCGACGTGGCGCGCCATCAGCCGATCCCAGCAGAACAGCGAATTCAGGTGCGCATAGATCTGCTGCAGGGCGCCGTTGTCGAGCATCTCGGCCAGCTTGTCCTTGGGCAGCGCCTTCAGCTTGGCCTCGGAAACCCCGAAGTATTCGGCGATCAGCTGCGGTTCCCCGCCGGGCGTGCCGTCCTGATTCTGCGGCGTGTAGGTGGTGGAGCGCTGCTCGAACAGGTCCAGTTCCTTGAGCATGTCGATGAACGAGCGAGTGGTGCGGACCTGGGCCTCGAAGTCGTTGCAGAACTGCATGCAGCGCTGGGTGTATTCGCTGGTCTCGCCGGCCTCGTTGAAGAACGGATAGGCGGCGTTCTCGGCGATGTACTCATAGGCGCGGTCGATGCCGACCAGCATCCGGTCGGGCGCGGGCTGGCCCGGAACGGCGTCCGGCTGGGCCAGGACGAATGGATAGCGGCG
>DATCFQ010000256.1:0-2118 GCA_036509495.1 Caulobacteraceae bacterium | reverse complement strand
CCTCCCGTCCCAGACGCAGCGCCTCAGGGCCGCTCTCCAGTCCCCAGAAGAACAGTCCCAGGTGCACCAGAGGACCGACCTCGTGCAATTGGAACTCAAAGCCGGTGACCACGCCGAAGTTGCCGCCGCCACCGCGGAGCGCCCAGAACAGGTCCGGATGATCGTCGGCGCTGGCGCGCAGGATACGGCCATCAGCGGTGACGACCTCCGCGGCGACCAGGTTGTCCGCGGTCAGCCCGGCGTAGCGGCTCAGCCAGCCGTATCCGCCGCCGAGGGTCATGCCGCCTACCCCGATGTCACTGATCAGTCCAGTGGGGACGGCCAGGCCGTGCCGCTGGGTGGCCGCGTCCAGATCGGCCAGCGTGGCCCCGCCGCCGCACCACGCCCGACGAGTGTCCGGATTCACTGTCACCGCCCGGAGCTCGCTGAGGTCGATCACCAGGCCGCCCTCGGCGATGGCGACCCCCCAGGGGTTGTGCCCGCCGCCTCGTACCGAGATCTCCAATCCGCGCTCTCGCCCGAAGGCGATCGCCGCGGCGACGTCGGCCGGGCCGCCGCATCGGACAATAAGCGCAGGACGATGGTCGATAGCGCCGTGCCAGACCAAGCGGGCCGTATCGTAATCGGGATCGGACTCGTCGACTACCCGGCCGTTCACCTCAGCGCGGAATTCCTCGAGTCCCGAGATCTGCGTCATCTGCCTTACCTCCTGTGGATGGCGAAAGTAGCGGTTTCAGGCTCTTGCTGATCAGCTCGATGTTGCGAGCGACCAGGTCGTCTGGCATGCCGGCGATGCTCGCCCAGAAGATGAGGTGCTTGACCGGGAGTCCCTGCGTCACCTCATGGATGCGCGCGGCGGCTTCCTGGGGAGTGAGAATCTCCAGCACGCCATAGGGCGAGCCTGCGGAGCGGCGGTTGAAATGGTCGGCCGTGATCAACGGCGGCTCAGGCTGATTGGTACCTTCCACCGACGCCTGCCGGTAGCTGTTCATCTGGTACACCGCATAAGGCGCGACCCGCGCCCATGCGGCGTCGGGATCGTCGGCCAGGATGATCGGCAGCAGACCGGACACCCGGGCCTGGGCCGGGTCGTGGCCGCCTTCGACCAGCCCGGCACAGTAGTGGCGGAACATCTCGTGCGAGAGGTGCAGCAGGCCGATGCCGAGCCGCCCGGCCAGGCGCGCGCCTCGCGGACCGTAGAACCCTCCCCACACCGGCACTGGATCCTGGATCGGCCTTGGCGTGACGCCCCCCTCCGCCCACAACTGGCGAATCTGGCGGATGGTCTGCTCGGTCTTGGCGAAGCGATGGCTGATGTCGGTGTCGAACAGGTCATATTCGGGGACCCGGTATCCAGCGCCGAGTCCCAGTTCGAGGCGACCGCCGCTGATCAGGTCGACGATCGCTGCTTCCTCGGCCAGCTGGGCGGGCTTGCGCAGGGCCGGCAGCACCACCGAAGTGCCGACCCGAGCGGTGCGAGTGCGTGCCGCCGCCGCGGCCGCGAAGGTGAGCGGCTGAGGTAGGTAGCCGTCGGCGAACAGATGATGCTCGGTGAACCACAGGCCATCGGCGCCTAGCCGGTCGGCCTCTTCGCAGAACTCCAGCGTGCGCGCGTAATAGTCCGCCCACGGACGCCGCCATTCGTCGGGGTTTCGCAGGTCAAAGACAACTCCGACTTTCATCTCGTGCTCTCCGTCCGTGGCCCCGATGTTCAACGGGGGATTAAGTCGCCGGCGGGCCGAACCAGCGCCGCAGTGCTGATTCCAGAAGTGCGGATTCCGGATCTGCCTGGCCGCCGTCCAGCCACGCGATATGCCCGTCCGGGCGGACTAGGGCGGCGGTGACGTCCGACAGCGCGCTGGAACCCTCAACCTTGGCCGGCAGCAGGTCCACCCGCTGCCGCCACGGTTGCGCGACGGCCCGGATCCAGTCCTGCCCGCCGTCGCCTCCGGACAGGTCAAGGAGCACCCCTCGGGCTGTCCGCAGCAGCGTGCCGGTGGTGGCCTGACCGGCTCCGACCAGCAGATCTGCATGCGGGAGGCGGGCCCCGAGGAGTGGATGGCCCCTCAGACCGACGTCGTAGCGAACGTCGACGCCGCCCAGCAGCTCCGCCAGGTA
>DATCFQ010000255.1:0-3105 GCA_036509495.1 Caulobacteraceae bacterium | reverse complement strand
GGCCGTCCGTTCACCGTCCAGGCCCAGCCGGCAGCCGAGGGCTTCCGCCTGCGCCAGCGCGCCGCCGCGCAGCGGGTGCTGGTGCTCACGCCCCGCTCGGCCGAACTGCACGAGAAGCTGCCGGCGCGGCCGCCGCCCGACACCTCGCGGCTGATCCTGTCGCCCATGCCGGGGCTGGTGGTCTCCATCTCGGTCGAGCCCGGCCAGGCGATCAAGTCCGGCCAGACCGTGGCGGTGGTCGAAGCCATGAAGATGCAGAATATCATCCGCGCCGAGCGCGACGGCGTGGTCAAGGCGGTGGGCGCCGGCCCCGGCGATAGCGTCGCCGCCGACGAGATGCTGGTCGAGTTCGTCTGAACGCCGGCCTCCGGGCGATTGACGCGCGGCGAGGACGCAGTTCATTCATGCGGCGAAGGGGAGTCCGCGATGCTGGGCGCCATGTTCGGCTTCAAGGGTCGGCTGAGCCGGCCCGGCTTCTGGGAGGTGCTGGCCTCGATCGTGCTGATCGATGTCGCCCTGGCGCTCGGCTGCATGGTGGTCGCCGACGGCGGCCAGAACCCCCTCTCTCAGGGCCTGCTGCGTGCGGCGCCCTGGATGATCGTGCTGTTCACCGCCTGGAGCCTGCTGGCGGCGTCGATCAAGCGCTTCCACGACCGCGACCGCACCGGACTGATGATCCTGATCGTCCTGATCCCGGTGATCGGCTGGCTGTGGCTGCTGGTCGACCTGCTGGTGCTGGAAGGCACGGAGGGCAGGAACCGCTTCGGCAGGGCGCCGCATTCGCCCGAGGCCGAGCCCCGGTCACGCTTCAGTTGGGATGTCGAGCCCGCCGCCGCCGCCGCGCCGGTCAAATACGACATCCCCGCCCACAATCCCGCCGAGGCGCTCGCGCCGGTGGAGGTTCCCGTGCTGCATGAGCCGGCGGTCCACGAGCCTGTGGTGCTGGAGCCGGTCGTCGAGGACCATCTCCACGAGGCCGAATCCGTTCCGGTCCACGCTGAGCCCGAGCCGCATCCGGACGAAGCCCATGGCGAGGAAGCTTTGGCGGAGGCTGAACCTGCGCAGGTCCATGACGAAGCGCCAGGGCGCCTCGAGGCTGAGCCAGAACCCCCTGCCGAAGCTGATGAGGCCCCTCACGAAGACAGGGTGCTGGACATCACCTCCGACCACGACCCGCTGCACGCGCCGCTCTTCGCGCATTAGGGCCGGCCCATTCATATCTGACCGTCATTCGCGGGCTTGTCCCGCGAACCCATACACACCGCAGTTCGAGCGTTCTCGCAGGCGTCAGCGTTCATGGGTTCCCGGCATTCCACCCCCGGATCAAGTCCGGGGGCTCCAGCCGGGAATGACGGTGGTTATGGGAGGGCGCACCGTCAAACCGGCGGCTCCGCGTCCACCGTCGGCCCGAACACCTGCTCGAACCCGGCCCGCAGGGCGGCGTCGACTTCGTCCATGCCGGCGGTGCAGCCGAGGTCCAGAAGGCTGGTGACGCCGTGTTCGGCAATGCCGCACGGCACGATGCCGGCATAGTCCGAAAGCTGCGGATCGACGTTCAGGCTGATGCCGTGGAACGAGACCCAGCGGCTGACCCTGACCCCGATGGCGGCGATCTTGTCTTCGCACGGCGCCGCGCCGGGCCGGCGCCGCTCCACCCAGACCCCCACGCGCCCGGGCCGCGCAGCGGCCTCGACGTTGAAGCGTGCGAGCGTGGCGATGATCCAGCCTTCCAGCCCGCGCACGAAGGCGCGCACGTCGCGGCCCCGCTGGTTCAGGTCGAGCATCACATAGGCCACCCGCTGGCCGGGCCCATGATAGGTGAACTGGCCGCCGCGGCCGGTGGGGAAGACCGGCAGCCGGTCCGGATCCAGCAGATCCCCGGGCTTGGCGGAAACCCCTGCGGTGTAGAGCGCCGGATGCTCGAGCAGCCAGACCAGTTCGCCCGATTCGCCGGCCGCTATGGCCGCCGCCCGCGCCTTCATCGCTTCCACCGCCTCGAGATAGCCGATCCGGCCGGGAGAAAGGGCCCAGCCGACAGGGGCGGCGTCGGGGGCCATCAGCCGGGCGCCGGCGGGCGCTGGATTTAACTCGCGGTCAAGCATGTCGGGTCAATGTGGCCTCAGCGGCTTGGAGTGCAAGCGGCCAGTCGGGGGCGTGTGCGCATGGGTCAGGTCGATGCGGTCAATGTGGAAGTCTCGGTGGTGCTCGGCCGCAGCATCCTGCCGATGCAGCAACTGCTGCGCATGGGCCGAGGCGCGGTGATTCCCCTCGACGCCAAGGCCAATGACGAGGTCTGGATCCTGGTCAACAACCACCCCGTGGCGCGCGGCGAAATCCAGATCAACGAAGACAAAATCTGCATCGCGGTGACCGGCGCAGCCAACGTTTACGACTTCATGGCGGGGGGCTGAACCACCCCGTCTGGAGCGGGCTTCACAAGGGGGGTGGGGTTTGCTACTCCCCGCCGCTCGCCAGGCTAGCGGTCGTGGCGGAATTGGTAGACGCGCAGCGTTGAGGTCGCTGTGGGGCAACCCGTGGAAGTTCGAGTCTTCTCGACCGCACCAGCGGCATTGATCGAGGCCAAAGCCAGGACGACGTCATCTTGAACTGAGTGAGGGGAGGGGAGCATGGCTCGAGCCACCGTCGATCTCCATCGGCCCCCGCACAGAGCTTCGTCCGACTCCAAGATGTACGAAAACCTGGCGCTCGGCGACGACTACGCCCTCAACCCACGCTACGTGGAGATGGTGATCGAGGCGGCCGACCGCGGTGACGCGGCCAGGCTCGCCGAACTCGTCCGCCACCTGCACCCGGCCGACGTCGCCGACCTGATGGGGTTCCTGTCAGCCGACTATCGCGAGGAGCTGATTCCGGCCATCTCGCCGGAGGCCTTGCCCGAGATCCTCGCCGAACTCGACGACAACATCCGCGAGGACGTGCTCGAACACGTCTCCCCGGCGGTGCTGGCCAAGGCCCTGGGCGAGCTGGAGTCCGACGACGCCGCCGACGTGGTCGAGGACCTCGAAGAGGACAAGCGCGACGCGGTGCTGGCCGCCCTGTCCGACTCCGACCGGGCGGCGATCGAGACCAGTCTCTCCCACGCCG
>DATCFQ010000254.1:0-7981 GCA_036509495.1 Caulobacteraceae bacterium | reverse complement strand
CAGGCCGAAGGCCGTCACCCCCAACATGCCGAAGAACACCGCGACCCCCAGGGCGTGGCGCATCTCGGCCCCCGCTCCCGTGCCGAAGGCCAGGGGCGAGACGCCGAGGATGAAGGCGAAGGAGGTCATCAGGATCGGCCGCAGCCGGGTGTGCGCCGCATTGGCGGCGGCGTCCTCGCGGCTCATGCCGTGCTCGAGTTCGCCCTGGCGCGCGAACTCGACGATCAGGATGGCGTTCTTGGCCGCCAAGCCGATCAGCACCACCAGCCCGACCTGGGTCAGGATGTTGTTGTCCAGGCCCCGGATGTTGACGCCGGTGATCGCCGCCAAGAGGCACATGGGCACGATCAGGATCACCGCGAACGGCAGGGTCACGCTCTCGTAGAGCGCCGCCAGCAACAGGAAGGCGAAGACCACCGCCAGCACGAAGACCAGGTAGCCGGAGCCGCCGGCCGCCTGTTCCTGGAAGGCCAGCTCGGTCCATTCCGAGCCGAAGCCGGCCGGCAGGGACTTCTGGGCCGCCGCCATCATCGCCTTGATCGACTGGCCCGAGGAGTGACCGGCGGTGGTGTCGCCCTGCACCTCGGCGGCGGGGTAGAGGTTGTAGCGCAGGATCCGGTAGGGCCCGGTGGTCCGCTTCAGGGTCACGAACGAGCCCAGGGGCGCCATGGCGCCGGTGCTGGAGCGGGTCTGCAACTGCGGGATCGCCGCCTCGTTGCTGCGGAACGGCCAGTCGGCCTGGGCGATCACCTGGTAGGTGTGGCCATAAAGGTTGAACAGATTGACGAAGCTCGAGCCCAGATAGGTCTGCAAGGTGTCGAACACGGCCGAGTCGGGCACGCCGTAGAGTTCGGCCTTGTCGCGGTCGATGTCGGCGTAGAGGCGCGGGGTCCGGGTGTTGAAGGTCACGAACGGGCGGGCCACCGCGGGATCCTTCGCCGCGGTGCGCGCCAGATTGTTGGCCGCCTGCTCGAGCGCCTGGTAGCCACGGCCCGCCTGGTCCTCGACCACCATCTTGAAGCCGCCGGCCGACCCGATGCCGCGCACCGGCGGCGGGGTGATCACCCGGAGGTCGGCGTCGGTGATGCTGGCGAAGCGCTTGGTCAGGGCGGCGCTGATCCGGTCCATGCTCTGGTGGCGCTTCTCGCGCTCGCCATAGGGCCCCAGCACCACGTACATCTGGGAGGCGTTGGAGGCAGTGGTGCCGCTGGTGGTGTCGACCCCGGTATTGGCCCCGGCCGCCAGCACGCCCGGCGTGCCGTCCACCAGCTTCAGGATCCGGCGGGTCACCTCGTCGGTCTTGGCCAGCGAGGAGCCGGGCGGCAGCACGATCGAGACCAGCAGATAGCCCTGGTCCTGCATCGGGATGAAGCCGGTGCGGGTGCCGGTGATCCGCCAGCCGGTCAGGGCCAGCAGGCCGGCGTAGACGATCAGCATGATCGCCACCATCCGCACCAGCCGCCGCACCAGCCGCGAATAGCGGCCGCTCAGCTTGTCGAAGCCGGTGTTGAAGCGGGCCGCCCCCCTGCCGATCAGGCCGCGCCAGCCCGCGCGGGGCGGCTCGTGGCTGTGCGGCTTCAGGATCAGGGCCGCCACCGCCGGCGACAGGGTCAGGGAGACCAGGAGCGAGATCACCGTGGCGCTGGTGATGGTCAGGGCGAACTGGCGAAAGAACTGGCCCGAGATGCCGCTGACCAGGGCGGCCGGGACGAACACGCCGATCAGCACCAGGCAGATGGCGACCAGCGCGCCTCCCACCTCGTCCATGGTGATGTGCGCCGCTTCGCGCGGGGATACCCCATTGCGCATGTGCCGCTCGATGTTCTCGACCACCACGATGGCGTCGTCGACCACGATGCCGATGGCCAGCACCAGGGCGAACAGGGTCAGGGTGTTGATCGAGAAGCCGGTGGCCTTCAGCACCGCCAGGGTGCCGATCAGCGACACCGGGATGGCCAGGATGGGGATGACCGCCGCCCGCCAACTCTGCAGGAAGACGATCACCACGATCACCACCAGCACCAGCGCCTCGAACAAGGTCTTCTGCACCTCGACGATGGAGTCCTGGATGTAGTCGGTGGGGTTGAAGATGATCCGGTAGGCCATGCCCGGCGGGAAGCTGGCGGACAGCTTGTTCATCTCGGCCTTGACGCCCTTGGCCGTGTCCAGGGCGTTGGCGCCCGGCTGCTGGAAGATGATCAGGGCGACGGCCGGATCGGAGTTGAGATAGGCCGAGGTGTTGTAGTCCTGGGCGCCGAGCTCGACGCGGGCGACGTCGGAGACGCGGGTGATGCGGCCCTGGTCGCTCTTCAGGATAATGTTGGCGAAATCGGCGGGCTTGTTGAGCAGGCCCTGGGCCTGGACGTTCAGCTGATAGCCGCCGCCGCCCGGGCCGAACGGCGGCTGGTTCACCGAGCCGGCCGCCACCTGGACGTTGTGGCTGCGCAAAGCGCCCAGGATGTCCTCGACCGTCAAGCTGCGGGCGGCCGCCTTGTCGGGGTCGATCCAGATGCGCATCGAATAGTCGCGCGCGCCGCGGGTGGCGATGTCGCCGACCCCGGGCAGGCGCAGGATCGCGTCATGCACCTGCAGCGTCGCGTAGTTGGCGATGTATTGCGAACTCAGCGAGCGGTCCGGCGAATAGAGGTGCACCGCCATCAAAAGGTCGGGCGAGCTCTTGCGGACCACCACGCCGGTCTGCTGCACCTGCAGCGGCAGCTGCGGCAGCGCCGTGGCGACCCGGTTCTGTACCAGCACCTGGGCCTTATCGAGATCGGTCCCCAGCCTGAAGGTGACGGTGATGCTCATGTGGCCGTCGCCGGTCGACTGGGAGGACATGTAGAGCATGTTCTCCACGCCGTTGATCTGCAGCTCGATGGGCGTGGCCACGGTCTCGGCGACGGTCTCGGCCGAGGCGCCGGCATAGCTGGCGTTCACGGTCACTGTCGGCGGCGCGATCTCGGGAAACTGGGCGACCGGCAGGGTCGGATAGGCGATCAGGCCCAGGAGGGTGATCAGGATGGCGATGACAGCCGCGAACACCGGCCGGTCGATGAAGAAGTGCGACAGCTTCATTGGGCGAAGGTCGCCGATCCGGCAGGCGGGCCGAGGTCGGACGGTCCCGCGGCGACGCCCGGCAGTGGCGCGATCTGGCCGGCGATGACCGTCACCTTGTCGCCCGGACGGGCGCGCTGCAGGCCGGAGATGATCACCCGGTCGGTGGGCGCAAGGCCCGAGCGCACCACCCGCAGGCCGTCGACCAGCGCCCCCAGCTCGACCGGCCGCTGGGCCACCACCCCGCCGGGCGTCACCACGTCGACCAGCTGGCGGGTCATGTCGGTGACGATCGCCTGGTCGGGAACCAGCACCGCGGCGTGGGGCTGGGAGGACATCAGCCGCATGTGGCCGAACATGCCGGGCTTCAGGAACAGGGCGTGGTTGGGCGCCACGGCATAGGCGCGGATGGTGCCGGAGCCCGTGTCCACAGCGTTGTCGACGAAGGCGATGCGGCCGTTCCAGCTATAGGCGCGCTCGTCCTGCAGGCGAATCTGCACCGGCGCGCCGCCGGCGCCGTCGCGGACGTTGCTCCGCTGGTACTTGAGCAGCAGATCCTCCGGCGCCTGGAAGGCGAAGCGGATCGGATCGAGGGCCACGATGGTGGTCATCACCGTGACGTCCTGGGTGACCAGATTGCCCGGCTGCGCGCGGCTGTCGGAGGCCCGTCCGTCGATGGAGGCGATGACGCGGGTGAAGCTGACGTTCAACTGGGCGGTCGCGACGGTGGCCTGGGCGGCCCTGAGGTCGGCCTCGCCCTGCTGTTCGGCCGCCGCGCGAGTGTCGACATCCTGCTGGCTGGTGGCCTTGGCGGCGAGCAGGGCGCGCGAGCGGTTCAGCTCGACCTTGGCGTCCGCCAGGGTCGCGGCGGCGCGCCCCTCCTGGCCCTGGGCCTGTTGCAGCACGGCCTGGTAGGGCCTGGGATCGATCTGGAACAGCAGCTGGCCGCGGTGGACGATCTGGCCGTCCTTGAAGTCGACCCGCTGGACATAGCCGGATACCCGCGGGCGGACGTCGACGGTGTTGGTGGCTTCGAAACGGCCGACGTACTCGTCCCAGTCGTTGATCTGGCGCTGCAGAGGCTGGGCGGCCACCACGCTCGGCGGCGGCGGCGCTGGCTTCTTGGGAGCGCAGCCCGCGCCCAGCCCGATCAATGGGACGAGTAGGAGACTCCAGACAAGCTTGTGCATTCCACCCCGCAGCCCCCCGCGCGTTTAGTGGCAAGCCTGCAAGCTAGAGTAAAGTGGCAAGCGTCCGGCATCGCGTTTCAATATTGAAACGCAGAAGGGGGCGGCCCGGACCTGAGCCCGGGCCGCATCGGTTCAACCCACGCGGTGATTGTGCTTCAGCCGGTAGATGGCGTGGCTGTCGCGGTTCTCCATGCGGGTCATGACCCGGCGGGCATGGGGCCCAAGCCGGCCGCCGTGGCGGTAGCGGACCTGCGCTTCATAGCGGTGCAGGCGGGCTTCGCGGGCATGCAGCCGGGCGGCTTCGCGGGAGGTCAGAGCGCCGGAACGCACGCCCTGTTCGACGCGGGCGGTCTGGTTGTGTTCGCGGACGCCGACGGGTTGGGCCGCGGCCGGGAGGGCGGCGGCCAGGCTCGCCGCAGCGGCGAGGCCAAGAATGAGAGTCTTCACGGGTCAATTCCTCAGGGTCGGACTGGCGTCATTGCCGACACGGGGTTTAGGGCCGGC
This sequence comes from Caulobacteraceae bacterium, assembly GCA_036509495.1. Lineage (GTDB taxonomy): Bacteria > Pseudomonadota > Alphaproteobacteria > Caulobacterales > Caulobacteraceae > JANWHQ01. The sequence continues at coordinate 3,233 of DATCFQ010000254.1, read as the reverse complement.
CGCATGCACCCATGCTGACGGCTGCGTACAGCCGCCGTTCATGCGCTCGGCGCGGCCAAGGCCGAGGCGCTCAGACTCTGCGCAGGATCAGATCGGCCTGCTGCTGGTAGCCGGGGTCGCCATAGCGCTCGACCTCGAACAGGCCGTGCAGCGCCCGGAAGGTGAAGTCGCGGCTGACCACCGCGGCGCCCTTGTGGTGGCCGTCGCGCTCGGCCCAGAGCCAGCCCTGGCGTCGGAATGCGTCCTGCTCGGCCGGGGTGAAGGCCTGGGGGTCGGCCGTGCGGCTGTCGCCATTGACCGTCACATAGGCCCGCCCGCCCGGCGCCAGGACCCGGTGCAGCTCCTCGTACCAGGCGCGGTGATGCTCGGGCGGGATGTGGGTCAGGACGCTGAACGAGAACAGGCCGGCGAACTGCCCCTCGGCATAGGGCAGGGGCGGCTCGGGCGAGCAGACCGACACGGCGGTGACGCCGTGCTTCTTCTTGAGCCATCCGATCGCCGCGGGGTCGACGTCGCAGCCGCGATAGGCCTTGCGCCAGGCCTCGCGGCCATAGAGCCAATAGAGCGTGCGGCCCGAGCCGCAGCCCCAGTCGAGCACCTGGCCCTCGGGGGTCTCGCCGAAAACCTCGATCACCCGGGCGGAGGAATTGCGGCCCTGGTTCCAGAAATTGGCCGCGCTGTCCTTGGCGCCGACATGCAGCCTCAGCTCGGCCGGCGGCAGGATGCAGGAGCCGCGCTGCTCGACCAGCAGCTCGGTCACCAGCCTCTCGAGCCAGGCGATCTGCTTGGCCTGATCCTTGATCTGACGACCCTGCGCCGCCGCGTCGCGTGCGGTGGAGCCTCCCAACCTGGCGAGCCAACCCTTCATGGGACCCGCTGATAGACGGCCGGCGCGGCCGAGCCTAGCGCCGCCGTTCAGCCGGCCCCGCTCAGGGATGCTGCTTGGGCGGCAGGGCCTTGGCCTCTTCCTTGGACAGCTTGCGGATCGAGGTCACCGGGCAGCGGAGCGGAATCCCGCCGCCGGGCTGGGGCGCCAGGATCTCGGCGTCCAGGCCGCTGCAGATCCACGGGCTGCCCTGGTGCTGCAGCCCGACGCCGTTGACCCAGTCGATGTTCGGGCAGTCGCCGAGCAGCTTCAACTGATAGACGTCGCTGGCGTGCACCCGGATGTTGATGGTCGAGCGGTCGACCGGCGCGAAACTCGAAACGTCGCGCGAATAGAAGCAGGCCTGCGCGCCCGCCTTGCCGTGGTCCTTGTCCTGCGCCTGGGCGGTGGCAGCCCAGGTCCCGCTCAATGCCGCCAGCCCCAAGAGGGCCGCGCCCGCCCAGATCGCCTTGTTCATGGCGAAGTCTCCGATCATCGCAGCGGCGTCCTGGCCGCCTCACCGATATCAAGCACCGTAACGGTCGGCGGTTCCCAGTCTAGCACTCGGGCGGCCAGGCGAATTTCAAGGCTGTCTCGCCGAGGGCCGCTCCGTCCGGGCCGAACCTGCGTTCGAGGATCTCGCCTAGGCCGCCCGCGCCGATCCGCACCACGGTGCTGCAGCGGGTTCCGTAGCGCTCATTGCGGATGAAGATCGGCGAGACCAGCCGCTCGCGCTCGATGTCGAGGCCGGTGGAGGGCAGTTCCGCATCGGACGGACGCGTCTCGTCGGCGAGGGCGTCCAGCAGCGCCTGCGGATCGTGACCCGCACCGGCCAGCCAATCCGCCAATTCGTCCTTCAGGCGTTCGGTCTTCGGCCATGGCGCGTCGAGATCGCCGTTGGAGAGGCCATAGAGGCCCGGCGCCAGATCGCGGACAGCGGCCGAGGGCCGGTTGGAATAGAAGCGTGCGCCGGCCGCGTCGGCGACGATGAGGTTGATCGGATTGAAGGGGGCCAGATCCCCCGCTGAAAAACCCGCGAAGGCCCCGTCCCCCGCCAGGAAATCCCGCGCCAGACGCCCGCGCGAGGGCGCGTCCGGCCGCGGCGGCCCGTAGCCCCTGAGGTTGGTGACCACCGCCAGGCGACCCTGCTCGCAGACACCCCACCAGGTCCCGCCGCCCTCCAGATCCCTGCCGCCCAGCACCTGCGGGACGTCCGCCCAGCGGGCCATGGGCGCCGTCGGACGGGCGTGCAGCTCGTCGCGGTTGCCGGCCAGCACCAGGGGCCAGTCTGGGTGCGCCCGCCAGGCGAAGGCCAACACGCACATTCTCGTTCTCCACGCCCGCGAACAGGCGCAATCTAGCCCTCTTGGAGCGGGGGGAAAGCTTGGGGGGATCGTCCGCCATTCCGGCGCAGGGCGCGCGCCTGGCGCTGATCACCGGGGCCTCGGCCGGCATCGGCGAGGCGTTCGCCCGGGCCTATGCCGCGCGCGGCATGGACGTGGCCCTGGTGGCGCGCCGGGCCGACCGGCTGGAGACGCTGGCCGCGGCGCTCAGGGCCGAGCACGGCGTGCAGGCCCTGGTAATTGCCGCCGACCTCAGCGTCTGGGAAGCGCATCTTCCGGTGCTGGAAGCGATCCGGGCGGCCGGCCGACACATCGACGTGCTGGTCAACAACGCCGGCTTCGGCGTGCCCCAGAGCTTTACCGGCGCGCCATGGGAGCGCCAGCGCGACTTCCTGATGACCTTGGTGGTGAACGCCTGCGGCCTCGCCTATGGCGTCATTCCCGGCATGGCCGAGCGCGGCTGGGGCCGCATCGTCAATGTCGCCTCCCTGGCGGCCTTCGCCCCCGGCGCGGCCGGTTACACCCTCTATCCGGCGGCCAAGAGCTTCGCGGTGAAGTTCAGCCAGTCGCTGGACGCCGAGCTCAAGGACAAGGGGGTCAAGGTGACCGCCATCTGCCCCGGCTTCACCCAGACCGAATTCGCCGCCGCCAGCGGGACCCAGCACCTGATGGACCAGGCCCCCCGGCGCTTCTGGCAGACGCCCGAGCAGGTGGTGAGCGAAGCCATCGCCGCCAACGAAGCCGGCAAGGTGGTGGTCGCCACCGGCTGGCACAACAAGCTGGCGGCCCTGGTCATGCGCGCCCTGCCCGACGCCCTGCTTTCCGCCGCCATCCGGCGCGGCGCGGCCAAGTACCAACTGAAGGACTGACGCATGTCCTCGCACTTCGACGTGGTGATCATCGGCTCGGGCGCGGGTGGTGGGACCATCGCCCAGCGGCTGGCGGCCAGCGGCAAGACCATCCTGATCCTGGAGCGCGGCGACCAGCTGCCGCGCGAAGCGGAGAACTGGAGCTCCAAGGCGGTG
>DATCFQ010000253.1:0-2656 GCA_036509495.1 Caulobacteraceae bacterium | reverse complement strand
CCTCTGGGACAGCGCCGCGGAGCTGGCGCGGCTGGCCGCCGCCGCCCGGGCGGGGACCGCGGCGCGCGAGGAGCTCTCGGGCTCGACCATCACCATCACCAGCCTGGGGCCGCTGGGCGGCGTCTCGCACTTCCCGGTGATCAACCATCCGGAGGTTGCTATCCTCGGACCCAACCGGATCATCGAGCGGCCGGTCGTGCGCTCAGGCCAGATCGTCGTGCGGCAGATGATGAACCTGTCCTCGGCCTTCGATCACCGGGTGGTCGACGGCCAGGAGGCGGCGGAGTTCATCCAGCGGATCAAGGCGCTGCTCGAGCACCCCGCGACGCTGTTCATCGATTAGACCGTGTTCCCATAGGCCGGCGTGTCGGCTTCAGGGCAGGATAGTTCCGTTCGCGGGATGCGCTCGCACTCCATCCCGACACTGGCTCGCGCTCAGGTGCATACTCTCATCCTCACTTGATGGAGAATGACATCCGTAGTTTTGTTCCGAGCAGATGCTTTCGGCTGGAGAGCTGGTCCGATTGGGGGACGATACACAGTACTTCTGATCGCAGCGATGGCGCTGGCGCGTGCATCGCAGGGGCTCGCACAGCCGACGCCCCCGGCGGTCGCTCGCGCACTCGCCGCCTACGCCAACACCAAGGATACGGCGCGCCTGCCCGATGGCCGGAGTCTCCACCTGGTCTGCATGGGCCGGGGCAGCCCCGTGGTAATTCTGTCTGCGGGGGGCGGCGACTGGAGCGTCGACTGGTACAAGGTGCAGCCCAAAGTGGCCGAGAAGACTCGCGCCTGCGCCTGGGACCGACCGGGCTTCGGCCTGAGTTCGCCGACCTCTCCGCCAGAGATGGCGGACAAGCGGACCACGGACCTTCAGGCCGCGCTGAAGGCCGACGGGATCAAAGGCCCCTATATCGTGGTCGGCCATTCCCTGGGCGGCTTGGAGAGCCTGCTGCTCAAGGATCGCGAACCGAGGAGGGTGGTCGGCATGGTGCTGGTCGACCCGTCCTATCCAGGCCAGCTCGACGCCTTGGGGCGTACAGCACCAAGCGAGTATGCGTACGTCATCTCCCATCCCGACAGCCGCATCGCCTACGACCGTACGTGTGCCGCCGGCGTCAGAGCGGGGACCATCTGGCCCGGCAAGCCGGACCCCAGCGGATGCCTGTCCCTGCGCCGGCCGGCGGTCTTCCCCCCGGAGCTGCGCGACGCCCTGGACAAGGCCGATTTCCAAGCGGGCCCGAACAACTATGCAGCCTACCTGGAGACCGATGCATCCTATGACGACTCGGACTTTCTGAGGCAGGACTTCAGAGTCGCGATCAAGCTGGACCGCAACTACAGAGACATGCCCCTGATCGTGCTCACGGCCGGCGAGGACTATACGCTGCCTCCCGACGCCCCGGCCGAGGCCGCAGCCGAACGCCCCAAACGGCACGCCCAATGGCTGCGCGCGCATGACGACCTAGCGGCACTGTCGACGCGCGGCGTGAACCGCGTCGTCTCAGGCACTCCCCACTACATCCACCTGTACAGGCCACAGGTGGTGATCGATGCCATCGATGAGGTCGTGAAGGAGGCGCGGGCGGCCAAGCGCTGAGCCGAGCGGATCGAAGCTCAGGTCCGCTCGCCACCCTTCTACGAAATTCGGAACGTCTGCTCGTCGGACCAGCGCCGGATGCGTCCAGGCGTCGTCACGGCGCCAACGAGCCCATGACCTAGACCGCCGGCGTGTCGGCGACGGCCGCGGACTTGCCGGCCGCGATCGGCGCGCGGGCGCGGAAGGCCAGGTGCTTGGAGCCCAGGAAGTTGACCACCATGCCGCCGCCGGCGCCCAGCGCCAGCGGGAGCATGATCAGCGGCCACTGCTTCAGCCCCGGGAAGAGCAAGAGGCCCAGGCCGTAGATCATCAGATTGGCGGCCCACCCCACGCACTGGACGCCCAGATAGAGCGCCGCCGAGCGCGCCTTGCCGGTCTGCCGGCCGGACTTGAAGGTCCAGACCCGGTTGATCACCCAGGTCACCGCGCAGGCGATCAGGAAGGAGGGAATGCGGCCGGTGTAGTAGCCGAGCCCCAGGTGCAGGAAGACCTGCAGCAGGCTGGTGTCCATCACGAAACCCAGGCCGCCGACCACCATGAAGCGCAGGAATTCCGCGTCGGCGCGGGCCACGAGGGCCGCTTTCAGGTCGCCGACGCGGGCCAAGGCCGGCTGCAGCCCGCTCCAGGCGGCGTCGAAATTGTCCAGGCCCGTGCGGGTCTTCAGCCGCGCCCAGGCCGCGCTGGGAACCAGCGCCAGTGCCAGGAGCAGGGTCTCGAGCGGGACCAGCCAGATCACCCGCGCCTGGTAGCGGGCGAAGGGTCCGGCGATCATGCCGCAGATGCCGGCGTTGAGGATCACCGCGGCGGCGATGAACAGGCTGGCCGCGGCGGCGCGGGCCATCGGATCGCTCCAGAGGAAGCTCTTGCGCCGCACCGCACCCAGCAGGGTCGACGGCTGGCACAGGGCCGCGATCAGCCCCAGCACCGACAGGATCACGATCGGGGTGTCGATGGTCTGCAGCTCGGCGATGCGGACCTTCGGCTCGCACAGCTCGCCCCATTTGCCGCAGGGCCCGGCGCCACGCAGCAGCCCCACCAGATTGGTCTTGCCCCAGT
>DATCFQ010000252.1:0-15702 GCA_036509495.1 Caulobacteraceae bacterium | reverse complement strand
CGCGCAGCGTCATTGCCCACCGTCACGCTGGCCTGCAGCAGGGCGACCTCGCCACGGGCGTGGCCGATCACCCGCTCGACGAGGGCCCTCGCAAAGCCCCGGCCGCGCCAGGCGGGCCGCACATAGACGCCCCAGAGCAGGCCCTTGTGACTGCGCTTCAACCCGCCCTGGACGATGAAGCCGGCAGCGCCTTCCAGGGAGCCGTCCACGTGAAAGCCGAACAGGACGTTCGGACCGCCCTCGGCCGGGATCGACTTCGCGAACGCCTCGGGATCGGTCGCGGCGGCCTCCTCGTAGCTGGCGGCGAAGGACGCGGGCTCCTCCTTCAGCGCCTGAAGGCGAAGCGCGCGCCAGGCCGCGGCGTCGGCGACGCGGAGCGGGCGGATTTCTATCGGAGGAACGTCCATCGTCATCTTCCTGTGGGAGGAGGGACGGATGGAGTTGGTGATCAGCCCATCCGCGTTGCGGCGGGGCTGCGGGGGAGACGGCTAAGACGCGCGCGCTCCGCCCGGCCCGCCGAAGCAGGTCCAGAGGGTCGTGTGGTGGTGCGCGATCCGCGTCATGGGGCGGGGCGTATAGCGGAAGCGGAGCCGCAAGGCGAGTCCTATCGCCCTTCTCCCCTTGCGGGAGAAGGTGTCGCCGAAGGCGACGGATGAGGGGTTGTACCTATCTGGCGAGTTCGGTGCGACCCCTCACCCGGCGTGCATCCGCACGCCACCCTCTCCCGCGGGGGGAGAGGGTCACACTAAGACGCCGCCAGCGCCCGCTTGCCGTCATGCCCCGTGATCCTCATCGCCACGATGGTCCCCGCCTCTGCCGCGCCCTCGAACGCGACCTCGGTGAAATCCTCCGCCCGGGCCAGCCCTTCGCGCTCGACCAGGCCCGTCACCGTACGTCCGACCTGCCGCTCCAGATGCCGGATCAGCGCCGCGTCGCCGGCTTGGCGCAGGCGCTCGGCTCTGGCCTTCACCACCGCGCGCTCGAGCTGGGGCATGCGCGCCGCCGGGGTCCCGGGCCTGGGGCTGAACGGGAAGACGTGCAGGTAGGAGAGCCCCGCCTCTTCCACCAAAGACAGGGTGTTCTCGAACATCTCGTCGGTCTCGGTGGGGAAGCCGGCGATCAGGTCGGCGCCGAAGGCCGCATCGGGACGCACGGCGCGCACCTGCTCGATCAGGCCGAGGGCGTCGGCGCGGAGGTGCCGGCGCTTCATGCGCTTCAGGATCATGTCGTCGCCGGCCTGCAGCGACAGGTGCAGGTGCGGCATCAGCCTCCGCTCCTGCGCCAAACATCGCATCAGGTCGGCATCGATCTCCGCCGCGTCGATCGAGGAGAGCCTGAGCCGCTCCAGCTCGGGCGCCAGGCGCAGGATGCGGCCGACCAGCTGGCCGAGGGTCGGAGCGCCCGGCAGGTCCTGGCCCCAGGAGGTGATGTCCACCCCGGTCAGCACCACTTCGCGATAGCCCTGGGCGGCCAGCCGGCGCACCTGCCCGACGATCTCGCCGGCCGGCGCCGAGCGGGAATTGCCGCGGCCATAGGGGATGACGCAGAAGGTGCAGCGGTGGTCGCAGCCGTTCTGCACCTCGACATAGGCGCGGGCCCGGTCCTTCAGTCCATCGACCAGGTGATGGGCGGTCTCGCGCACCGAGAAGATGTCATTGACCCGCACCCGGGGGCCGTCAGGATCGGCATAGGCGCCCGGGGCGGCCTTGTTTTCGTTGCCGAGCACGAGGTCGACCTCGCCCATGGCGGCGAAGGCGTCAGGGTCGATCTGGGCGGCGCAGCCGGTGACGATCAGCCGGGCGTCCGGCCGTTCGCGCCGGGCCTTGCGGATCGCCTGGCGGGCCTGGCGCACCGCCTCGGCGGTCACCGCGCAGGTGTTGAACACCACCGCATTGGCTAGGCCGTCCTCGGCCGCCCGCGCCCGGATGGCCTCGCTCTCATAGGCGTTCAGCCGGCAGCCGAAGGTGACCACCTCCACGGAGGCGCCCCTGGCGGCTTCAGCGATGGCGGATCCGTCGGTCATGATCCCGGAAACAAATCAGGCGGCCGACGGCCGCTCCTCCGGGCTTTTGTAACATATCGGGTGCGCGGGGTCTTCCTGGGCGGTCCGGCGACCTCGGGGCCGCGTCGGCGGGCCAAAGATTGGAGCACCAAGATCACCAAGGCCCCGGCGATGAATGCGGCCGTTCTGCAGCCATCGAGAGCGACAGGAGGAGCCCTGCGGGCTCAAGGAATCTTCTTGGTGTCCTTGGTGTCCTTGGTGTCCTTGGTGTTGAAAATTGCGGAGCCGACGCCGCGCCAGCCTCTCGAGAGACCCGCTACGGCAGAGCCCCGGTGAATTCGACTTCGATCGGGCCGGTCATCAGCACGTGGTCGTCGCTTTCGCGCCACTCGATCTGGAGTTCGCCGCCGGTCAGTTCGACCACCGCCTTGCGGTCGGTGAGGCCGCGCCGGGCGGCGGCGACCAGGGCGGCGCAGGCGCCGGTGCCGCAGGCTTTCGTCTCGCCCACGCCCCGTTCCCAGACACGCAGCCGGATGCGGCCCCGCCCCACGATCTCGGCGAAGCCCACATTGGTCCGCTCGGGGAACAGGCGGTGGTGCTCGATCATCGGTCCCACCTGCTGCACCGGCGCGGACGCCGCGTCGGCCACGAAGAACACCACGTGAGGATTGCCCATGTTGACGCAGCCGGGGGTGTGCAGCACCGGATCGTCGATCGGCCCGACCTGCAGCTCGATGCCCCGGGTGTCCATGTCTTCGAGCAAGGGGATGGATCGCCAGTCCAGCCCCGGCGCGCCCATGTCGATGCGCACCTGCCGCTCGCCGGTGCGCTCGGCGACCAGGGCCCCGGCCTGGGTCAGGATGGTCGCCTTTTCGCGCCCGCCCGCCTCGGTCAGCAGCCATCCGACGCAGCGGGTGGCGTTGCCGCAGGCCTCGACCTCGCCGCCGTCGGCGTTCCAGATGCGCATGAATACGTCCGCACCCGCGGCGCCCGCAGGCGGGGGCTCGATGGCGATCAGCTGGTCGCAGCCGATGCCCGCCGTGCGGTCGGCGATGGCGCGCACCTCGGCCTGCGTCGGCGTGAACGGGGCCGAACGCGCCTCGACCACGACGAAGTCGTTGCCGAGCCCGTTCATCTTGAGAAACGGCCTTCCCATGGCGCCCATATAGTGGAGCTGGGGCCTTTGCATCACCCCTGTTCGTGGCGGGCGCCTCAGGCGTTAGAAGCTTCGGACATCGACAAAGGAGCCCGCCATGGATGACGCCGGCGTATCGAAGCTGCAGGGACTGAAGGCCTCTGGGCTGACGCAGATCCGCGAGCAGGCGCTGATCGCCGGCGACTGGGTGGAGGGTTCGGGCCGCATCGAGGTCGAGGATCCGGCCGAGGAGACGGTGATCGGGACCGTCCCCAAGCTCTCCGCCGTCCAGGTGGAAAAGGCGGTCAAGGCCGCCGCCGACGCCTTCCCGGCCTGGGCCGCCACCCGCGAACCCGACCGGGCTCAGGTGCTGCGCCAATGGGGCGCCCTGATCGACCGCGACATCGACGCCCTGGGCGCCTTGCTCTCGCTGGAGAACGGCAAGCCCTTCGCCGAGGCGCGGGGCGAGATCGGCTACGCCAACCAGTTCGTCAAATGGTTCGCCTCGGAGGCCGAGCGGATGGACGGGGCCTGGATCCCCAGCCCCGCCGGCAAGGACCGGATTCTCGCGATCAAGCAGCCGGTGGGCACGGTGGCGGCCATCACCCCCTGGAATTTCCCGGCCGCCATGATCACCCGCAAGCTGGCCCCGGCCTTCGCCGCCGGCTGCACCGTGGTCTTGAAGCCGGCCTCGGCGACCCCTTTCTCCGCCCTGGCCCTGGCCGCCCTGGCGCTGGAGGCGGGCCTGCCGCCCGGCGTTCTGAGCGTGGTCACCGGCGAAAGCGCGGTGATCGCGCCGGTGCTGACCGCCTCGCCTCTGATCCGCAAGCTCTCCTTCACCGGCTCGACCGGCGTCGGGCGCGAGCTGATGGCCGCCTGCGCCGCCACCCTGAAGCGCCTGTCGATGGAGTTGGGCGGGGCCGCGCCCCTGATCGTGTTCGCCGACGCCGACCTCGAGCTGGCGGTCGACCAGACCGTGAAGGGCAAGTTCCGCTGCGCCGGCCAGACCTGCGTCTGCCCCAACCGCGTCTATGTGCAGGAGCCCGTCTACCAGGCCTTCCTGGAGAAGCTGACCGCCCGCGTCGCCGCCCTGAAGGTCGGCTCGCCGTTCGAGCCCGGCGCCGAGATCGGCCCGCTGATCGACGCCAAGGGCCTGGCCAAGGTCGAGGATCACGTGAAGCGCACGGTCGAAAGAGGTGGCCGGGTGCTCACCGGCGGCGAGCGCCACCCGCGCGGTGGCCGCTTCTATCGGCCCACGGTGCTGGACGGCGGCGACGAGACCCTGTTCCGCCACGAGGAGACCTTCGGCCCGGTGGTTCCGGTGTTCCCGTTCAAGACCGAGGACGAGGCGATCGCCCTGGCCAACGCCTCGGAGTTCGGCCTGGCCTCCTATCTGTTCAGCCGCGACCTCGACCGGGTGATGCGCGTCGCCCAGGCCATCGAGGCCGGCATGGTCGGCGTCAACGTCGGACTGATGAGCAACGCCGCCAACCCCTTCGGCGGGGTGAAGCAGTCGGGCTTCGGCCGCGAGGGCTCGATCTATGGGATCGAGGAGTATCTGCAGGTGAAGGCGGTGACGCTGGGGCTGCGATAAGGCCCGGCTTCAGGCCGGGACGGGCGCCTTGCGCGGACGTCCCCCAAGCTTGCCATTCTCACGCGCGGCGGCGGCTTTCGCTGCTGTCCGCGCCTTGCCGCCCGCGTGGCCGAGCTGCGCCGCCATCCACCCCTTCGACCCGAACACGCCCTCGAGCAGCCCCGGCAGATAGAGGTCCGCGTCCAGCGCCGGGAAATGCAGACCAAGGCCCGACGGCGTGATCTCGATGCGCGAAAGCGCCTCGGCGGTCGCGCCTTCCAGGCCCTGGGCGATCTCCGGCGGGAAGGCGAACTCGGCGCCGTTGCTGAGATGGATCGTCACCTTGCCACGGACAAAGCGCGCGGAGACGGCGCGCGGGTGCTTACGGAGCGTGGCGCGGCCACGCCTGTTGGCCCGCTCCAATTGTTCAATGGCCGCCATGGATCGCACTCCACTCGCGGCAAACGACCGCGACTTGACCGTTCAACTCGGCCTCGATCGCGGCGATCTGGCCCGATCGAAAGCCGTAGTTCTCCCGCAGTTCGACTGGGCCCTCAGGGCAATTCAGATCGAAGACCGCTTCGGAGCCATCCACCACGTGAACGTGGGCCGGCCGGTGGTCGTTCGGATAGACCACCACCCGCAATCCCCCGAACCTGTGGACCGTCGGCATTGCCCTTCCTATCATAACCCAAGCGGTTAGGAAACTCGTCCCGAGGGTCGAGACCGCCGAGGTCGGTGGCGAGGTCGGCCGCGGGCATTAGCCATCCCGCCCACAGTCAATGTGAAAACAGCCTCGATCTACGGGATCGAGGAGTGCTTGCAGGTGAAGGCGGTGACGCTGGGGCTTCGCTGACCGATGGGGCCAAATCCGGCGCCAGCCGTTTAGGCGTCGAGCAAAGGATGCCGGCCATGTCTGAGCAGACGAACTTCAACTACGAAGAAGCCAGCCACGCAGTGGAGGAAACCAAGACGGCGCTGGAGCGCGCCCAGGCTTGCGTGAGCCGCCTGCATCAGGTGCTGACCGAAAACCCGGCGGCCTTCGCCCCCCTCGCCGAGCCCGCCTTCCGCCTGCGCGACCGGTTGATTGAGGACCTTGGAACGCTCGAGGCCCGCCTGGCGCAGACCGGTCCGGCCGGCCATGCCCGCGACAAGCAATTCGATCTCGGCCAGCAGGCCCGCACCGCGGAGGAGCGAGGCGTCTCCCAAGCTGATGTGCGGGCCCTGGGAGGCCAGTAGCTACGGCGCTAGCGCCCCACCGCCACCACATTGTCGTCCGCGTTCCGGTCGATCAGCTTGTTGTAGGGATCGAGGCCGGCGAACTTCGGGGGCTTGGCCGCGATCAGGTGCAGGGTGTGGGTCCCTGAGGCGATCTGCATCCGGGTCATCTGCACCACTTTCGAGGGGCTGAAGCCGGGCTGGGACGGGTCGGCGGTAAAGAGGCCGATGTCGAGGGTCTCGTCCATGGGCGCTGTAGTCTGCTTGCCCTGGCCGTCGGCATAGAGCTTGCCCGCCGAGACGGTCAGGTCGACGTCATAGCGGCCGTCGGGGCGGCGGCGCGAGGTCGCGCGCACCGCCTTCAGGTCATAGAGGGTGATCTTCTCGAACAGATCGGTGATCAGCGCCTGCTTGTCGGGCGGCGCCTGGGCCCTCAGGGCGGCCACCAGGTCCAGCGAGGTCGGATAGGGCGGGCCCTTGAAGGCGTATTTCGCCAGCAGCGAGCGCAGGGCGCGGTCGACCGCGTCCTCGCCGATCTCGTCCTGCAGCCGGTACATCACCAGCGAGGCCTTGTTGTAATAGACGTAGGGCTGCTCCTCGACCCGCTCGAGCGGCTGCTCGGGCAGCGCGTCGGCGCCGCGGGCCCTGAGGTAGCGGTCGAGTTCGTACTTGAGGAACCGGCGGATCATGTCCGGTCCGTACATGTGCTTCATCACCATCAGGGCCGAGTACTGGGCCAGGCTCTCGGACAGCACCGTGGCGCCCTGCTCGTCGGCGCCGACGATCTGGTGAGCCCACCACTGGTGGGCGATCTCATGGGCCCCGACGTAGGTGACATAGTCGATCTTGTCCGAGCGCTTGGGCAGGTCGGCGATGAAGCCGGCGTCCTCCGACCAGGGCACGGTGTTGGCGAAGGATTGGGCGAAGCTTCCGTCGAAGGCCGGGAACTCCACGAACCGCAGCTGGTGGAACTGATAGGGGCTGTAGTTGGCCTGGTAATAGTCGAAGGCCGCCTTGGCCGCGCCGATCATCCGCTCGACGTTCCAGGGGTGGGCGGGATCGTAGAACACCTGCAGCTGGATGCCCTTGTAGGGCTGGCTGCGCACCCGATAGCGGGCCGATTGGATCGAGAAGAACTTCAGGATCGGGGCATCGGTGCGGAACTCCGCCGTGCGCCGGCCGCCTGAGGTGCGGTCGGAGACGCGGGTCCCCGGTGCGATCGGGGTCTGGTCGGCGTCGGTGGTGACGCGGATGTCGGCGGTGACCCAATCGGCGTCGTGGCCGAGGTAGTTGACCTGGTCGGCGCCGGGCGTCCCCAGCTTGGGCATGCGCAGCTCGCGCGGCAGGCCGTATTTCGCCCGCTTGCGGCGGTCCTGCAGCAGGCCCTGTCGATCCATGCCGAGTTGCGGGGCGATATCGCGGTCGTTGAGGAAGCAGCCGTTGGAGACCACCGACACCAGGTCGCGGTCGTTCCTGAAGCCGCGCTGGGTCAGCACCGTTTCGAAGGCCATGCGCCGCTGCTCGCCCGGCGCCATCGGCGTGTCGAAGGCGAAGATGCGGTAGTTGAACCGCTCATAGGTGGTCTTGGGCCGCGCCCCCTCGATGGACAGGCTGCGCATGACCAGGTCGCGCGGGAAGCGCACGTGGATCTCGCGCAGGGGCTGGGAGGTGCGGTTCACCAGCTCATAGGTCCCTCGCGTGACCACCCTGGGGACGCCCGGCCGGATGTCGACGTCGAGCCGGACGGCGGTGATCCGGGGCTGGGGCGTCGACTGGAACCTCAGCAGCGTCTTCTCATAGTCGGCCAGCCAGCGGTCCTCGTCCTGCTGGCTGCGATAGGGGTTCCAGACGTTGGTGTTGACGAAGATGAACACGCCCGCGCCCAGGAAGACCAGCAGGGCGGCCAGCGCCACCGCCCCGGCGCGGCTCTTCAGCCGCCGCGGGAGCCGTTTCAGCCGAGGCAGGAGGCGGGTCTCGACGCCGCGCCGCCAGAGGCCGTGGGCCAGCACCAGCAGGATGACGGCGAAGGCCACCCAATAGAGCCTGAACCAGGCCGCGCCGATCCAGAACCGGCCTTCACGGTTCATGTCCGACAGCGGCACGGCGGGGGTCGAGCCGTAGAGATAGAGGTGGTGCGAAAATCCCAGGTTGGTCAGCACCGTCCTGGAAATCAGATAGATCACCATCAGGCCCCAGCCGAGGAACTTGTGGGGCGCCACCACCTGCAGGAACACCGCCAGGACGCCGATCAGGGCCGCCTGGATGGTCGCCGGCAGCACATACCAGAGCAGATACTTGTCCAGCTCGACCGGGGCGCCGCCCTTCAGGACTTGGACCAGGATCGCCGCCAGCACGCTGACCAGGAAGGTTGCGGTCAGCACCAGCACGATGGCCAGGGTCTTGGGGACCGCGAAGGTCCAGTCCGGCGCAGGCGTCGCCTCGACGATCTCGTGGGTGCGGCGGTCGCGCTCGCGCCAGACCAGGTCGCCGGCATAGTAGATGGCGATGATGATCGGGAAGAGGGTGAAGGCTCCGGCCAGCTGCTGGACCATCACCCGCGTCACCGGATGGATCCCCGTGCCGTAGCTCTCGTCGACCAGCCAGAGGGAGGCGACGCTGTTGACCAGGCCCAGCGCCAGCACCACCACGAAGCCTGGGCTCAGCAGCACCTGGCCCATGTCTAGGCGGGTGCGCGCCCACAGCTGGGCGAACGCCGTCGCGGCGCCGAAGCGCGGCGTGATGCGAGCCGCCGGCGCCGTCGCGACCGGCGCCGCCAGGGTCAGGACGGCGGCCCGCTTGCCGGCCTTGCGGGCTCGGCCGGACCGCTCGCCGAAGCGGAACAGGACGTAGGAGATGACCAGGAACCCGGCGCTGACCGCCAGCACCAGCAGCCGGTTCCACAGCAGCACGCCCGTCACCGCCGGGATCAGGCTGTTGCGCTCGGCGGCGGTCCAATATTTGGTGGCGAGGCCGTAGGCGCCGGTCCCGAACGGCTCCAGCAGAGCGACGATCTGTTCCAGTTCTGGCTTGTCGGACCAGAGGCTGGCGATCAGCCAGATCACCAGGAAGACCACCACGCCCAGATAGGTGGCCATCATCGAGCGGGTGACGGTGGCCAGGGCGAAGAAGGCGGCGCTGGTGAGCAGCAGGCCCGGCAGCGCCAGGACGAAATAGGCGAACAGGTAGGGCCCCAGCCGGAAGGGCCCCACGGTCTCGGCGTCCACCCAGGGCATGAAGGAGCCGATGGCGATCGGCGCCATGGCCGAGACCGCGAAGGCCAGGGCCCCGGCGGCGAAGGCGCCCAGGAACCGCCCGAACAGATAGTCGAACTTCGAGATGCGGGTGGTGCGGACGATCGGCCCGAAGCCGGTCTCCTCGTCGCGGGCGATGACGTTGGCGACGAAGGCGGTGGTCACGAACATGAAGAAGACCGTCCAGAGCAGGGCGATCTGGGCGATGGCGAAGGGCGAGTTCTTATGGACGAAGCTGGAATCGCCGATGTGGATCTGGTCGGCGGTGGTGGCCCCGAAGGTCAACAGGAAGAAGACGATGGTGGCGACCCAGAACACCGGCTGGCGCAGCTGGTAGCGGAACTCGAAACTGGCGACCTTGCCGAACATGGCCGCCGCCTCAACCGGTCCGGCGGTTCGACGACAGGGTCGAGAAATACAGGTCCTCGAGGTTGCCGCCGATCGGCTCGAAACCGTCGCCGGGATCGGTGTCGGCCAGCACATGGATCATGGTCTGGCCGGCGAAGAGGCGGTTGGAGATCACCTCGTAGCGGGCGCGATAGTCGTCCAGCGCCGCCTTGGGCACGCTCTTGCGCCAGACCCGGCCCTTCAGGCTCTGCACCAGCTCGGTGGGGGCGCCCTGGCGGATGATGCGGCCGCCCGAGATGATCGCCATGGCCGGGCAGAGGTCGGCCACGTCCTCGACGATGTGGGTGGACAGGATCACCACCACGTTCTCGCCGATCTCGGCCAGCAGATTGAGGAAGCGGTTGCGCTCTTCCGGGTCGAGGCCCGCGGTGGGCTCGTCGACGATGATCAGCTTGGGGTCGCCCAGCAGGGCCTGGGCGATGCCGAAGCGCTGGCGCATGCCGCCGGAGAAGGCGGCCAGCGCCTTGTGGCGCACCTCCCAGAGGTTCACCTGGGCCAGCAGCCCATCCACCGCCGCCTTGCGCTCGGAGGCGACCGACAGGCCCTTCAGCACCGCCAGGTGATCGAGCATCCGCCAGGCCGAGACCCGCGGATAGACGCCGAAGTCCTGGGGCAGATAGCCCAGCACCCGGCGCAGGGCCTCCGGGTCGGTCAGCACGTCGATGCCGTCGAAGCGCACGTGACCCGAGGTCGGGATCTGCAGCGTCGCCACGATCCGCATCAGGGTGGATTTGCCGGCGCCGTTGGGGCCTAAGAGCCCGAACATGCCGTCGTTGATCACCAGGTCGACGTCGTCGAGCGCCTTTACGCCGTTGTCGTAGACGTGGGTGAGGCTCTCGACGATCAGCATCAGGCCGGCGCCCTTCTGGCCGCGCGCCCTTCGGCGCGCGCATATCGGCATAGCTGGACCGGAGCCTGAAACAAAGCGCACTCTCGCGTCTGGCGGAACGGAAGGGCGCGATGAGCCTGATCCTGCATGGCTATTGGCGCTCCGGGACGTCCTATCGAACGCGGATCGCGCTGAACCTCAAAGGCCTGAACTATGAGACGCGGCCGGTGGACCTGAGGGCCGGCGATCAGGGCGGGGCGGCCTATCGCGCGATCGATCCTCAGGGGCTGGTCCCAGCGCTCCAGACCCCGGACGGGGTGCTGATCCAGAGCCCCGCCATCCTGGAATGGCTCGAAGAGGTGCATCCCGCCCCGCCGCTGCTGCCGCAGGATCCGCGCGGACGAGCCGAGGTGCGGGCCATGGCGGCGGTGGTCGGCTGCGACATCCACCCGCTGAACAACCTGCGGGTCCTGCGCGCCCTGCGCCGCGACCTCGGCGCCGACGACGCCCAGCTGCTGGCCTGGGAGGCGCGCTGGATCGGCGACGGCTTCGCCGCCCTGCAAGCGCTGATCCCCCGCCACGGCGCGGGCTTCGCCTGGGGCGATCGGCCGACCCTGGCCGACTGCTATCTGGCCCCCCAGGTCTATTCCGCCGAACGCTTCGGGGTGGACCTTTCGCCCTATCCGCTGATCCGCGCCGTCGACGCCCGCTGCCAGGCGTTGAAGCCCTTCGCCACGGCGCATCCGGATCGGCAGCCCGACGCCCAGGCGCCCAGCTGATAGGCCGGAAGGCTCCAATGCAGAAGGCCCCTATTTGCCGCTCATACCGGCGAAGGCCGGTATCCAGGACAGGTCGGAGCCTGAATCGCCGCAATAGGACGCGGCGGCGCCGCCGCGGACTCTCTCTCGGCGCCTGCGTCACTTGTCCTGGATACCGGCCTTCGCCGGTATGAGCGGTGAAGGGAGGCCTGATGGAAGCGGTTCACCGCCGGCCGGTGATGTCCGCCAGGGCTGCGGTGATCTGGGCGACGTCGTAGGGTTTGCGGATGATCGGGGCGTCGAAGCCCTCCGGGGCGCCGCGGCTTTCGCCATAGCCGGTGGCGAACAGGAACGGCACGCCGCGGGCGAGCAGGGCCTCGGCGACCGGGATCACCGACTCGCCATTCAGATTGCAGTCCAGCACCGCCGCATCCATCGGTGTGTCGACCAGGGCCATGGCCTCGCCGACCAGGGCGGCCGAACCCACCACCTCGACGCCGGCTTCGGCTAGGCCCGCCTCCAGCTCCACGGCCAGGAGGATGGCGTCCTCGACGATGATCACCCTCATGCCGTCGATCCTGCGGGCGCGGCCGGCCGGAGCGATGACCACCGGCGGGGCCTCGGGCCGGCGGGGCCGCTCGACCGTCGCTCCGGAGCGTCCGGCCTCGGCCAGGGCGGCCGCGGCGGCCTTGATGCGCGCCCTGAGGCCGCTGGCGCGAAACTCGATGGTCACCTCGCCTTCCAGCTCGCGGGCGGCGACCTCCTCGAGCAGCACGGCGCCGAAGCCGCGCTGGACGGTAGGGGGAAGCTGGGGTCCGCCGCTCTCGCTCCATTCCAGTTCGAAGCCGCCGTCGTCGGTGGAGCGCCAGCGCACCCCCACCTGGCCGGTCTCGCGCGACAGGGCGCCGTGCTTGACGGCGTTCATCGCCAGTTCGTGCAGCGCCAGCGACAGGGTCGAGGCGGCGCGCGAGGTGAGGAACAGGTCGGGTCCGTCCCAGCGGGTCTGGCCGGGCGCCAGGGTCGAAAGCGCGCCGGTGGCCAGATCCTGGATCGAAGCCCCCCGGCCGCGCGTGGCGGTGAGCAGCTCGTGGGCCGAGGCCATGGCCTTGAGGCGGCCCGAGAAGGCCTTGAGGAATCCGTCCAGCGTGCCGGCCCGCCTGGCCGACTGCGAGGCCATCGACTGCACCGCCGACAGCACATTGCGCACCCGATGGTCGATCTCCGCCACCAGGGCGTAGCGTTCGGTCTCCGCGAGTCCATCGGCCGGCGGCGCGCCCAGGCCTTCGGCGCAGAGGCAGGCCAGCTGGCGGAGGGTGTGTTCCAGCCGCAGTGGCGGCTTCACCGCATCCTCGGCGGCGACGGCGAGAGCGCCCAGCATGGCGCCCGAAGGGGATGTGACCTCCACGGCGGTGAAGAACTTGGCGCCCCTGACGCGGCCGGGCCTGACCAGGGCGGCGCTGGCCAGCTCGGAGTCGGCGGCGTCCTTCAGGGCCGCGCCGGCGACGGCCAGGATGGCGCCGTCCGAACCGATCAGCAACGCGCGGCGGGCGGCCGAGACGGTCAGGGCCAGATCGACCAGCCGCTGCAGGCGTCCCATGTTCGACGGCGCAAGCGGATCGGACGCGGCGGCGGGCTGGCCAGCTGACATCGAACGATCGACCACTTCAGCGCATCTTTCGCAAAAATAAGCAGCGAGCGACGCTGAATGACCCTAAAACGACGCCCAGGCGCAAGATGTGTCTTGATCGGGCTCAAGGCCAAGATTCCGTCGGAACGCTACGATCAAGATGGCGTTACCGGCTCGTCCGCCGTATTTTCGTGGACCGGAGGATGATCATGCCTGCCAAATCCACTGCCCAGCCTGCCCTGGACGACGCCATCCAGGCGGTCGGCTCCGCCGCCGGCGCCAATTTCGATTCGACGCTCGACGATCTGAAGGACCGCGCCGGCCGCGCCAGCCGCGCCGCCCAGGACACCTACGAGACCCTTCGCAACCGCGCCGGTCCCTATCTGGACGACGCTGGCGATCGCTGGGCCGTCGCCGAACGCTACCTGGTCGACCGGGTGCAGAAGCAGCCGCTGACTACCACTTTCGCCGTCCTCGGCGTGGGCGTTCTGGTCGGCCTGATCCTGGCCGGCGGTCGTTCGCGTTGATCCAGAAGCTCCTGCTGCTCTTCGCCGCCGCCGGCGCCGCCCTCGCGGCCGCCGGCGTCGTCGTCGTCTCGCTGGCCTATGCGCTCTATGCGCTGATGCGCGACGAGGCGGGCCTCGGCGCCGCCGCCTCGGCCGCGATCGTGGCCGGGGCCATCGCCCTGATCTTCGCGGTCATCGCCCTGTCGCTGGCGATCAAGGCCGGCGCCAAACCCAAGGAGCCGCCGATGGTCGAGCGGCTGAAGAATTTCGTGCGCGAGCGCCCGGTGACCGCCGCCGGGGCGGCCCTGGCGGCCGGCGTCTTCGCCGTGCGCAACCCCAAGGTGCTGCTGCCGATCGTCCTAGCCTTCCTGGAACCCAAGAGCCCCAAGCGCCATTGATCGCGGGGGGGGATGAAAGCATCCCAGCTCTTGGAGTTCCCTGTGTTCAAGCTACCGGACCTGCCCTACGGCTATGACGCCCTGCAGCCGGCCATGTCGGCCGAGACCCTGCACCTGCACCACGACAAGCACCACGCCGCCTACGTCAAGACGGTCAACGAGCTTGTCCCGAAGGAAGGGCTGAAACCCCAGTCCCTCGAAGACCTGGTCGTTCAGGCCAAGCAGGCCGGCAAGGCCAAGCTGTTCGACAACGCGGCCCAGGCCTGGAACCACGCCTTCTTCTGGAACTGCATGTCGCCGGGCGGCAAGACACCGACGGGCGAGATCGAGCAGGCCATCGCCAAGGCCTTTGGCGGCTCGGAACAGCTGAAGAGCCAGTTCGTCGAGGCCGGGGTCGGCCACTTCGGCTCGGGCTGGGTGTGGATCGTCGCCGACGGCCAGACCCTGAAGCTGATCACCACCCACGACGGCGAGAACACCCTGGACCAGCCGGGCCTGGTCCCGATCCTGACCTGCGACCTCTGGGAACACGCCTATTACGTCGACTACCAGAACGACCGGAAAGGCTTCCTGGAGACCTGGTTCGACGCCCTGCCCGACTGGGAATTCGTCGCCCACCAGCTGCAGGCCGCCCGCGGCGGCGGCAAGCCCTGGCGCTACCCCGCACCCGAAGCCGAACCGATCCTCCGCCAGGCGTAAGCTCCACTCCTCCACTCCTCCCCCGCGTAGCGGGGGAGGAGTGGAGCGGACCCTACGTCCGCGGTTCGCCGATGAGTTCGCTGCGCGACTTGTCCAGCTCCTCGGCATAGCGGCGGATGGCGAAGGTCTCGTTGAGCAGGCCGACCACCTGCCGGCCCTCCAGCGAATCGACCACCGCCAGGGTCTCGGCCTCGACCCGGTCGAACAGGGCCATGGCCTCCTTCACGTTCATCGCCGGCAGCAGCATGCAGTCGGCGAAGCGGGCGAGGCTGGCGGCCGGGGCGTTCTCGTCGGCCCCCGGCGCATGGGCTTCGGCCAGGGACACCGCGCCGACATAGCGTTCCTGGTCGTCGAGCAGCAGCACGCCCTGGACGGCGCCCAGCGGATAGCGGCGGCGCAGCTCCTTGAGGTTGGCCGAGGCCGGCAGGGTCGGCGGATCGCGCCGCATCAGCTTGCCCACGGTCAGGGAGCGGATCCAGCCGACGTCGTGGGCGCTGCGGATCGACTCGCCGCGCAGATGCAGGCGGAAGGTCGAGAACGAGTAGCCGAAGGTCTCGCGCACGATCAGGCCCGAGACCACCGAGGCGGCCAGCACCGCCCCGGTCAGGGTGTAGTCGCCGGTCGTCTCCAGCACCAGGAACGAGACGGTCAGCGGCCCGCCCACCGTGGCCACCGCGAAGGCGCCCATGCCGACCAGGGCGGCTGCGGTGAGGTCCAGCCGGACCGCGCCGGTCAGTTCGACCAGCTCGCCGAAGGCCAGGCCGGTCAGGGCGCCCAGCAAGAGCGAGGCGAAGAACAGGCCGCCGCGGAAGCCCGAGCCCAGCGACACCGCCGAGGCCAGCATCTTCAGGGCCAGCACCATCAGGATGAAATCCAGGCCCTGGGCCGTCGACAGGTCGAACTGCAGGGCTCCGTGGCCGGCCGACAGCACCTGGGGGGTGAACAGCGCCAGGCCGCCCAGCGCCAGCCCGCCCAGGGCCGGCCTGAGCGGCGTCGGCGCCAGCCGCTTGAACAGCCGCTCCAACACCGACACGCCGCGCATCAGAAGGATCGCCAGGGCGGCGCAGATCACGCCGAGCGCGGTGAACAGCACGAAGTCGAGGTTGGTGATCACCGCCGAGGTCTGGGCCTCGATGTGATAGAGCGAGCCGCCGATCGCCTGGGTGACCAGCGAGGCGGAGATGGCCGCCGCCATCACCGGCGCCACGGTCGCGACGCTATAAGCCCCGATCACCACCTCGAAGCCGTAGAAGGCCCCGGTCACCGGCGCGCCGAACGCCGCCGCTATGGCCCCTGCC
>DATCFQ010000251.1:0-5877 GCA_036509495.1 Caulobacteraceae bacterium | reverse complement strand
GGGCGTGGGGCGCCAGCACGTCATCGTGGTCGAGGAACAGCGCCACGTCCGCGTCGGCGAGGGCCAGTGCGGCATTGGT
The DNA here is from genome assembly GCA_036509495.1 of Caulobacteraceae bacterium. GTDB lineage: Bacteria > Pseudomonadota > Alphaproteobacteria > Caulobacterales > Caulobacteraceae > JANWHQ01. Next base: position 5,798 of record DATCFQ010000251.1, on the reverse strand, counting down.
CGCCTCGGCCACGCCCCTGGCCTCGGCATGGGTGGTCAGACGGATGCGCGGATCGGACGCCCCGGCCTCGCGAAGCATCTCGCGGACCGTGGGCGAGCGCGAGCCGTCGTCGGCGATGCAAAGCGTCCATGCCGGATAGAGCTGCGCCCGCACTGAATCCATGGCCTGGCGCAGGTGCTCGGGCCGGGGATCGTGCACCGGCATGATCACCGCGATGCTGGGCGGACCAGGCGTATGGTCGATCCAGGCGCGGATCTCTTCCAGTTCGGCGGCACGGGGCTCGTTGGCGGCGATCCAGGCTCGATAGGCGGCGACGCCGGGGCCGTCGCTGCGCCGCTCCATCGGCGGCCACGCCTCGCGCAGCGCCGCCCCAACGGTCTCTCCGGCGGCGACCCGCGTGTCCACCAGACCCGAGCGACCGACGGGGCGGATCGGCAGGCGAGCGGGCAGGACGCCCCCCTGGTCGGTGCGATAGATGCGGACGCTTGCCGGACGACCGCCGAGGGTCAGCAGGCCCGGCCGGCCGGACGAAACCTCGGCGGCGACCACCTCGCCGCCGTCGCTGAACGCCACGGCGATGGCCTGGATCTCGCCCGGCGCGGGTCCGACCAGGGCGTGGCTCGGCCAGACCGGAGGGCTTGCGCCCGCCGCGGTGAGGAATTCGAAGCGCCGGCCGTCCGCGCTGGTCTGCACCAATTCGACCTTGAGTCGCCGCCATTCGGCGCGGGCCATCCGGTCTTCGGCGCCCAGCAGGTCCGCCACAAAGGCGCCCAGACGAAGGCCGCCCACCATGGCGGCGCGCAGGCCGGGCGACGGCAACTCGTCGCCGAACGCCGCCGGATCACGCAGCCACTTGCGCCAGCGCGAGCCGAGCCTGGCCAACCATACGCCCCGGGCGGTCATTCGGCCGGGCGCGCGGGGAAGCACGGACCGGAGCCCAGCCTCCGGATCAGTCGCTCGCGCGCCGCCTGCGCCAACCGCCGGCGGCGGTCCGGATCGCCGATCAGCGTGGTGATCGCCCTGGCCCAGGCCGCCGACTCCATCGGCAGCAGCAGGCCGTCCTCGCCGTCCTTCACGGCCCCGCGGTAGGCCGGCGCGTCGGCATAGAGCCCTGTCGCGCCAAGGCGGGCGGCGTCGAAGGCCTTCACCGGCGCGCGCGCATCGTTGAGCGGAGACGGGAACAGCGGGGCCAGGCTGATCGCCGCCTGGCGGCCCGTCTGGGCCCGCAGGTACTCGGGCCACGCCAGCTGAGGGACCACCGCGACATTGGCGAGGCCGGCGGCCATGCGGGCGAGCGCTTCATCGCCGACGATCTCGAACCGAACCGCGGGCGACATCGCCGCTGCCTGCCGCGCCGCCTGCAGCGCGAAGCGTCGCTCGCGCTCGTGCACGTCGGTGCCGTGATAGACCACCAGGTTCGCGCCGGCGGCGGCCGGCGGCGGCGGTTCGGCTTCGGGCAGCGGCTCGAGCCATTGCGGGCGGGCCTCGGCGTACCGCGCCGCCAGGGTTTCGGTGGAGACCCACAGTTCGCTGCAGAGCCGGCTCAGCCGACGGGCGTGGGCGGCGAAGTGCAAGGCCACCTTGCCGCGGGCGAGAGGCGGAATCTCCCGCGCACGCATCATCGCAGGCAGGTCGTCGTCCATGAACAAGGCGACCCGGGCGAGCCGGCCCCGCGCGCGCTCCAGCGCATCCAGCCAGGCCGGCGCGGCGTAGCGGCAGAGCACCACCATCAGCGCCTGCGCCCCCCCCGGCCCGAGGAGCGTGCTGGCGGCCGGATCGTCGCCCAGATCGCGGATTTCCGCCCGCACGCCGGCCCCGTCCAGGCGCGGGCGCAGGTAATAATCGGTGGAGGCGTTTTCGCCGCGCTGGAGAACCAGGATGCCATCGACCGCGCGCCGGGCATAATCGGCGCGGGGAAGAATAATGCGAGGACGGGCGAGGGCCAGGCTCATGGCTCTCATCCCAAGCTCGCCCGCCTTGCGCGCTCGCGCCGAAAGGCCCAATGCTGACATATCTGGTCGAACCAAATCCAACGTCGCTTTGGGCTGATCCCCGACAGTCGGACGCCCGGATATCATACATGCTCCGCCTAGCCAGCCCTGCGCCAAAGCGCTCCGCAGACGAGTCGGGTCGTCCCCTGCGCTTCGGGGTCCGCTCCATCGGGGTGGCGTTCCGTGGTCCAAGGCTCGAACGTTTCCTCCAGGGCCGTTACCAATTCGAGTTCCTGCCGCCCGGCGTCGCCCCGCACAAGGGCATCGACGGCCTGGCCGGCTGGGGGATCAAGGGCGCCGCCATGGCGGAGGCCGCGCGGCGCGGCCTGCCCTACCTGGCGCTGGAGGACGGCTTCCTCAGCACCGCCGGCATGGGCGGCCGCGGCGATCCGAACCTCAGCCTGTCGGCCGACCGGCTCGGCATGCACTACGACGCCACCCGCCCCAGCGAGATCGAACAGCTGATCCAGGGCGCCCCGCCGCTGACGCCGCACGAGGCGGCCGAGGTCGAACGGCTGATCGCCCTGATGCAGGACGCCAATCTCGGCAAGTACAACGCCGCTGCCGACCTTGCCGACGACGATCCGGTCCTGGCCGACGGGCCGCTGGTGATCGTGGTGGACCAGATCCGGGGCGACAAGTCGGTGGTCGCCGGCGGCTGCGGGCCGGAGACCTTCGCGCGGATGCTCGACGCGGCGGTGGCGGAAAATCCCGGCGCCAAGGTCATCGCCCGGGTGCACCCGGTCGAGGGCCGCGGCTCGCGGCGCGGCCATCTGCGGCCGCTGGCCAAGGCCCGGGGGATCGAGATCTTCGATCGCAGCGTCAGCTGGATGTCCTTGGTCAAGCACGCCCGCCGCGTCTATGTGGCGACCAGCCTGGCGGGACTGGAGGGGCTGATCGCCGGCCGGCCGGTGACCTGCTTCGGCCTGCCGATCTACGCGGGATGGGGCCTGACCGATGACCGCCTCGCCTGCCCGCGCCGCACGGCGAGACCGGCGCTCGAATCGCTGATCGCCGCCATCTATCTGCGCTACCTGCGCTATCTCAGCCCCCTCGACGGCGAGCCCTGCTCGGGGTTGGACGTGGCCCGGCTGCTCGCCGCCCGCCGCCGGCGCGACGCCGAGACCGAGGGTCTCACCCATGTGCTGGGCGTGCACCGCTGGAAGGACTTCCATGTCGAGCCGTTCCTGAAGGGCCGACGTTCGCGACTCACCTACAGCATGGATGCGGACGTCGCGCTGCAACGTCAGCGCGAGCAGGGCGGCCGGATCGCCGTCTGGGCCTCGCGCGAACCGGACGACCTCGCCGCGCGCTGCGCCGCCCAGGGCGCGGCCCTGGTGCGGGTGGAAGATGGCTTCATCCGCTCCGTGGGACTGGGCGCGAACCTCTCGCCGCCCTCCTCGCTCGTGCTGGATCACGGCGGCATCTATTACGACCCCGGCCGCCAGAGCGACCTGGAGCGGATCCTGCAGACGGCCGAGTTCCCGCCCGAGGCGCTTCAGCAAGCCGCAGGCCTGAGGGCGCTGATCGTCAAGGCTGGTCTCAGCAAATACAACGTCGGCGCGCCGGAAGTGGCCGCGCTGTTCGCCGGCGCGGGAGACCGCCGCCGCATCCTGGTTCCGGGCCAGGTGGCCAACGACGCCTCGGTGGTCCGCGGCGGCGGCCGGATCCAGGGCAACCTGCAGCTGTTGCAGGCGGCCCGCGCCGCCCGTCCCGGCGCCTTCATCGTCTACAAGACCCATCCTGACGTGGAGGCCGGTCTGCGTCCCGGCGCGATTCCCGCCGCCGAGGCGCTGAAATACGCCGATGTCATCGCCTACAAGACCTCGATCGCCAGCCTGCTGGATCAGGCCCATGAGGTGCACACCCTGACCTCACTCTCCGGATTTGAAGCGCTGATGCGGGGACTTGTGGTTGTAAGCTACGGCTTGCCGTTCTATGCCGGATGGGGGCTTACGGAGGATCGCGAGCGTTGCGTACGACGGGGGCGACGGCTGAAGCTGGACGAGCTCGTCGCTGGCGCGCTCATCGTCTATCCACGATACGTCCACAGGCCGTCCCTGGCGCCCTGCGATGCGGCAGACGTCGCCCGCCAACTGTCCTTTTCACTTCTCGCGGCCGACCCAGTCGGTCTATTACGGAGGCGTCGAACCAATGTGCTCCTAAGGCATTGGTTCGGAAGGCACTATGGCGGCTGAGGGGGAGCAAAGGATTGAACGTGCGCCAGGGGGGCGTCCATCAAGCAAGGGCAGGCCGAGGTTTGCTGCTGCGGACCCCCGCGCTCTGGCGAGCGCCTTTGACGGCTGCGCGGGGGTAGGGCCATGACATCTGCGCTGCACGGCATTCCCGGCGACCGCGGCTTGGACGGCTACGCCCTTCGTCGCCGGCCTCGCGCCTACCGCCGCTCGACACCCCTGGTGAGCCCCTCCCGCGAGCGGCACTTCCTGTTTCTGCGCGGTCCCTTCGGCGCCTTCTTCGCCCATGTCGCCGACGAACTCGGCGGATCCGGCTTCCGGGTCAGCAAGGTGGTGTTCGACGGCGGCGACCTGTCGGACTGGGGCTACTTCCGCCCGCACGTGGCCTATCGCGACGCCGAGGAGGCCTGGCCGATCTGGATCGATCGGCACCTCGGCGAGAACCGCGTCAGCGACCTCGTCGTCTTCAACGACTGCCTCGAAGTGCACATGGCCGCCATCGCCGCCGCCAAGCGGCGGGGCCTGCGGGTTCACGTGTTCGAGGAAGGCTATTTTCGGCCGCGCTGGATCACCCTGGAATCGGATGGGGTGAACGCCTATTCGCCCTGCCCGCGCGATCCCAGCTTCTATCGCGACCACGGCCAGCCGACCTCGAAGGTCGGCATCGGCGACGCCGACGTGGGCCGCTCGACCAAGTGGCTGATCCTCAGGGCCATCGCCCACTATGTGAACAAGGTTTTCCTGGCGCCGGCCTATCCCAGGCGCCGCAATCCATTCGCCCTACCGGTGTTCGACCAGATCGTCGGGTCGGTGGCGCGCTACGCCAAGAACCAGTTCACCCGCAAGAGCGTGACCGAGCGCACCGCGCGCCTGTTGGCGTCCTCAGACCCCTATTTCATCGCCCTGCTGCAGCGGGCCGGCGACAGCCAGCTGTGGCAGCACTCGAGCTACACCAACGAATCCTTCGCCGCGGAAGTGATCTCGAGCTTCTCGCGTCACGCTCCGCCCAACGCCCAGCTGGCGTTCAAGCTGCACCCGCTGGATCCCGGCCTCGTCGACTACGAGCGGGTGGTCGAGGAACTGGCGGCCGAGCACGGCGTCTCCGATCGCGTCATGTTCCTGGATGGAGGCAACCTCAATGCCCTGGCCCACGGCGCGCGCGGCTCGGTGACGATCAACTCCACCGCCGGCCTGGCGACCATCGGCTTCGGATGCCCCACCAAGGTGCTCGGCCGGGCGGTCTATGACATCGAGGGGCTGACCGACGGCAAACCGCTGAACCAGTTCTGGAACGACTCCGAGCCGCCGGACGCCGATCTGTTCCTGCGCTTTCGCCACGTGATGATGGAGCGCACCCAGATCAACGGCGCCTTCTACACGCCCGCCGGCATGCGCATGGCGGCGTCTGCGGCGGCCAGCCGGCTCGGCGCGCTCGCCTGACACCTGGCCCCACGCGGGCCGATCGGAGGGCTGATGCCCCGCGAACCCGCCGGCCGATCGAGGCCCTCACGGGCGGGGCCGGGCGCGGCGGAGCCTCCCAGCCTGCTGACCCCCGACACCTATTGGCGCAAGGCCCACGCCGGGCGGGTCGCCTTCCTGGTCGACAGCGCCG
>DATCFQ010000250.1:0-4089 GCA_036509495.1 Caulobacteraceae bacterium | reverse complement strand
ATCGCGGGCGCCATCGGAGCCGCTGTAGACGCCCAGCACATGGTCGCCGACCTCCACCGGGTTGCGGCTCAGCCAGTGCAGCGTCCAGGTGTTCCAGCCGAGATTGACGCGCCCTGGCGGCAGGATCGGCTCGAAGTAGCTGCGCCCGATAGCCGAAGGGAAGACCCGTGGCTGGCCGGCCAGGTAGCTGGCCGGATCCTCGCTCAAGGTGGTGAACAGCGAGGTGAAATCGTTCGACGGCAGGTCGGTGTGGATCACCTCGATCGGCCGGTCGGGGCCGATCCGCCGGCGCAGGGTGTCTATGGCGAGGCGCATCGGGCGCATCGAGTTGCGGCCCTGCGAGCAGCCATAGTCGGCGACGACCAGCGGTGCGGCCCCCTCCACGGGGATGGCGTCCGTGGCGGTCTCGAGCAGCGGCAAGGCCAGGGCGATGCCGGCCGCCTGCAGGTTGGAGTTGCGGTTGTAGAATCCCCCGCCTTCCATGGCCGTGTTCGCCACGGCGATTTCGTTCGTCATTCCAGCCCCCCGGACAACAGCCTGAGGTTACACAACTGGCGCTTCAATGGTCCAGTCAGCGCCGGCGCGCCTCGCTCAGTGCGACCGCGCATCCGTAGCGGCGAGGACGCTGGCGCTTGCCTGGACGCCCTGGTGCGTCTTTCGGTACTCGGCGAACCTGGGGCTGGTGCCCCTGATGTAGCCGGCCAGCTGCACGTTCCCCTCGTGGCAGGCGTATTCGTAGAGCTTGTATTTGTCGTTTCGCGTCCAGGGGAAGGACAGCTTCCAGGGCGCGGTCAGCACCTCCGGATCCTCCACCGTGGCCTCATATTGCAGGGTGTTGGGCCCGGTCGGGGTCAGGCGCTCGATGATGTGCAGCGACTTGCTGGTCGGCACCGGCTGGTTGGTGGGTCCGACGATGACCATCGGCGACTGGCCGTTGAAGTTGCGAGTCTCGATGACCAGGGTGTTCCCCTCGAAATGGCCGCGCGAGGCCCCCAGCCAGGTCTGCATCGGCGCGGGCAGGGGGCCGCGGCCGTCCAGAGGGATGATCCGCGTCTCGTGCACGATCTCCAGCTGCATCACCACATAGCCCGGCGCCTGGAAGATGCGGACGCCGTTGTTGTAGGGGAAGGGCAGCATGGAGGCGGGCAGGCCGCGGGTGATGCAGCGGTCCAGCGAGTTGAAGTCCGCCATGCTGTCGAAGATCTTCTCCGACCAGCTGCTCTTCATGCCGGCGGCGAGGCGCTTGCCCTCGGGCGTCATGGGCGGCAGCCGCCCGTTGGCGGGTTCGACGATCAGCGAGGTCTGGCGCGAGGGCGTACCGTACTCGGTCCAATGGCCGACGCTGAGCTTTCCGACCCTCTCCTCGTCGGCGTAGCGCTTGCCCAGGGCGGCCGTCGTCTTCAGCGCCTCGGCGTATTCCGCGTCGGTCAGGAACGCCCGGTCGGCGTACTTCTCCGGCCGTTGGAACGGCGTGCGCGCCACCGCGTCCAGCGGCCAGGTCCCGCGCAGGTCCGGATCGCCCCAGGCGGTCTTCGGCGGCGTCCAGGCGGGCGCGGCGCCCGCCGGGGCCAAGGCGGTGAGCATGAGAACCGAGACGACGGCGCCCAGCACCGTCCTGCCAATGATCATGGATTCGCTCCCGCCGCGCGCCTCGCCGAATTATACGGGCGCCTGATACGGGATCATTTCAGACTTGGGCGTGGGCGCAAGAACCTCCTCGAACCAGGTTCGCGAGGGGGTGTCCGACATGCGGATCGGACGCGCAAAGCCGGCCGACGTCGATGCCCTCGATTTTTTAGCGCCTTAGCGGCCCGCCGCCGTCAGCGCTCTTCTTGAGAATCTGGGGTGGCGGGGGAGCCGGCCGTTGCGTCTCGGGCTGAGGCTGAAGGTTCTGCGGCTTGGCAGGGAGAATGGGATCTGATCCGCTCATTTGCCCACCGTGTTGGCTACCGGCACACCCGGAAACTTTACCCCGATTCGCACCACCTGAGCTTGCGGCGGCCGCGGAGGCGCAGGATGTTGTTGTCCGTTGCGCGCCGTGCCCTGAGCCGGCTTGCCCGTGCGCTTCTCCATTGGAATGCTCCGAACGACCTGCTGCTGTCAGCCGATCCACCATGAACATAGTGGCAATCATCAAAAACGCGTCTCGGTGGATCTGGTCTCGGATTATTAAGGAGCGGCCAAGGCGTTCTCAAGTGGGTCTGGCTCGAGGCCCAAACCCGGTCCCGGGACGGCTTCGTTGACAGTCCCCGCGTCCATGCTACCGCTTGGCTAACCGCCGCGGGCGACGCGCCTGACGGACGGGCGGGAGGACGCCGTGAGGCTTATCGCGACACTGATCATCGTCATATTGGCGGGCCTGACCGCGCTGTTCGCCGGCTGGCCGAGCCTGACGCCGGCGTGGTTCGGCGGGCTGATCCACGGCGTGCCGGGCAGCGTGGTCGCCATGAGCGGCCTCTTGCTGGCCTTCGTCATCATCGCCGGCTTCTGCGGGGCCATCGCCCGCAACGCCAGCGCAGCCGACCGGGAGGCCGGACGATGATCTCCATCGGCATCGTCTGTTTCCTGATCACCGTCGCACTGACCCTGGCGATCACCGCCTGGGCCTCGCGCAAGAGCTCCAGCCGCGCGGCCATGTACGCCGCCGAGAGCAAGGTCTCCGGCGGCCAGAACGGCCTGGCCATCGCCGGCGACTTCATGTCGGCCACCACCGTGCTGGGCGTCGTCGGCCTGTTCTTCACCGGCGGCGTCGACACCATGATCTATTTCATCACCCCGCCGGCGGCGATGTGTCTGATCCTGCTGTGGACCGCGGGTCCGCTGCGCCGGCTCGGCCGCTTCACCCTCGGCGACGTGCTGGTGGCGAAGCTGGCCGACCCGAAGATGCGGGTGTTCTCCGGCATTTCCACCATCGTCATCTCGCTGATCTATCTGATCGCCCAGCTGGTCGGCGCCGGCGCCCTGGTCTCGGTGCTGTTCGGCCTGAGCTTCAACATGTCGGTGATGATCGTGGGCGCCCTGATGGCCGTCTACATCGTATTCGGCGGCATGCTGGCGGCGACCTGGGTGCAGATCATCAAGGCCTGCCTCCTGATGGTCGGGGTGGTCATCATCTCGGCCATGAGCATCAGCCACGCCGGCGGCCTGGCGGTGCTGTTCGCCAAAGCCACGGCCCTGCATCCGGCCGGCGCGGGCCTGTTCCACTTCGGCGGCATGAAGCTCGATCCGTTCTCGGCCGTCTCGCTGACCGTGGGCCTGGCGCTGGGCGTCATGGGCCTGCCGCACCTTTTGATCCGCTTCTTCACCGTGCCCGACGAGTCCGCCGCCCGCCGCTCGATGGTGACGGCCGTCGCCATCATCGGCTTCGTCTTCATCCTGATCTTCGCCATCGTCGGCCCGGCGTCGGTGGCCTTCGTCACCGGCAACCACGAGTTCCTCAGCGCCACCGGGGCGGTGAAGGGCGGGCCGAACATGGTGGTGATCCACTTGGCCCACGCCGTCGGCGGCGAGGTGCTGATGGGCGCCTTCTCGGCGGTGGCCTTCGCCACCATCCTGGCGGTGGTCGCCGGCCTGACCATCGCCATCGCCTCGGCGACCTCCCACGACGTCTTCCACCCCTCCCGCGCGGGCCCCCAGCGCAGCGAGGCGAGCGAACTCTGGCTGTTCCGCCTGGCCGCGGTGGTCGCCGCGGTGGTGGCCGTCGCCCTGGCCATCGTCTTCCAGAAGGAGAACGTCGCCTATCTGGTCGCCCTGGCCATGACCGTCGCCGCCTCGACCAACTTCCCGGTGATCATCCTGTCGCTCTATTGGCGCCGGCTGACCCCGACGGGCGCCTTGCTGGGCGGGCTCGCCGGCCTGATCAGCTCGGTGGGATTGATCGTGCTCAGCCCAGGCGTCTGGGTGCGGGTGCTGCACCATTCCGCCCCGATCTTCCCGGCCGACTATCCCGCCCTGGTCTCCTCGCCCCTGGCCTTCATCGTCTGCTGGCTGGCCTCGCTGGCGACCCAGCCGAGCGGCAAGGCGGCGGAAGCGCCGGCCTGAGACTTTCCTCTCCCTATGGGAGAGGAGTTCTTAGCGGGATATCGGCCT
>DATCFQ010000249.1:0-3254 GCA_036509495.1 Caulobacteraceae bacterium | reverse complement strand
TGCTCATTTTGCTGGTCTGGTGCGCGCTTCCCGCCACCGCCGTGGCCTCGACCTACGGCATCGTTCCGGTTCCGGCGCCGGGCCTGATGGTTCGCTACAATCACGGCGTCCCGATCTTGGTGTCGGTGGGCCGACATGGCGCGATCCAGATCGCGCCGGTGACCAGCCGCACCAACGGCCGGCTGCGGTTCTCCGTCGTCGGCTATAACGGCTCTGAACAGCCCGCCAACCTCGGCTATGAGGACCTCAGCCTGACTCTGGCGGAGGTCTCCAATCCGCCTCTACAGTTTCGATCAGCTCAGCCATGAGGCCCACACCCGCGCCACGTGGAACCGCATCGGGCTGGCTCTGGTGGCGTTCGGGGCCGGCTATTCTGACGGCAGGCTAGAACGCCGCCATCCACGGGCTACCGCCGTCCGCGAGCAGAACCATGACGACGAAATCCAGTCGGCGGCAGACGACATTACCGCCAACCTTGATCAGACCCTGACCAACCTCAACGGCTCGATTCTCCAGACGACCACCGTTGATCCGGGGACCTCCTTCGGAGGCGACGTGGTCGCCGATGAGCCGGTGCTCACCAAGGGGCTCAGCCAGCGGATTGATCTCAGCGTTCGCTTCGGCGGCGAGACCTATCAGCTCAGCTTCTATATCGGCCAAGGATGGCGTCCGGCCACCGGTGGATGAGGTTGAGCCGGCGGCGCTGGCGAATGGCGCCAGCGCGCCGCTGCCGGCGTTTGTGACGCCGCAGGGGCTTCGGGCCGCTCCAGTCCCGCAGGTGGCGATGACAAACACTGCAATGGCTAACCCTTCGACGCCGGCGCTAAGCAAATGCTCGGCCCAGGCGCAGCGGATCGCGCGGATCAGCAAGCAGGACTGCCATGCGCTGGGGAATTACCGATAGACCGCCCAGCAGCGAGGCGTTGCAAAGCCGATCCTAGGCGGCAAATTCCGTAGCCTGGAGGCGTTGCGCGCCTATGCCGCCGTCGCAGTTCTGCTCTTTCACGCAAGCCAACTCCTGCAAACGCCATGGCTCCTGAACAGCGCGTATTTGACCGCACCGACGCCGGGGATCGTCATCAGAAGCTGGCAGGCTACGCCGCGCGCCGGCGAGGAGCTGGCGTCCAAGATCGGCGGCGCGGATCCGCACGCCGCGCCAGGCTTCATGGACCGGCAGGATCATGGCCTCGAGCCCATCATGATCAGCCAGCAGCCGGCGGACGTGCGCTTCGAACTTGCCGCCCTTGGAGGGAGGAACCATCAGGCCGAAGGTCTTCATCAGCCCTCGGATCTGGTTCGAGAGTTCGATCGTGATCCGGACTCACTTGGTCCGCGCCGCCATAATCGTGCGCCGATTACCCCATGTTCGAAATCCGCCGCCGTTGACAAGCATGGCGTCCGGCGCCGGGCGCCCCTATCATGGGGACCATGCCAACCTTCCAAGTTGTCCGCTTCAAAGATTTCCGAGAACTGCCCGAGCGTTGGGAGTTCGAAGCGCCCGACCATGACGCAGCAAAACTGCAGTTTCAGCGCCTCAGGTTTGAACTCGCCCCCGACGCCCAAATGGCCAAATTGTGCGACGCCGGGGGAAAGCTGATTGAGGCCGGAGGTCCGCTCGATGCCTAGCGTCCTAATTTGAAGTGGTCCCGAGGGGAGAGCCGCTTGCGCGGACTTGGGCCACAAACCCGCTCAGGAGCACCTTGTCCTTCGCGGTGGACTCACCGCGAGAGTTCGTGCTGACGTTCCCTGTGCGTTGCCTTCCCGCCGAGCACGACCCGTTGCGGAAGTTCAGCACCTTGGCGGCCCGCCATAACCGTGCCACGCTAATTTGAATGTCAATTCCCGTGCCGCAGAAAAGGCGAGGGCGACCAGCCACGGCGGCTGGGGCGCTACCGCATTTCACAGTGCGACTGCCTGCAGAGTTGGTTCACCGCATTGATGACGTAGCGGCCGCCCTTTTGATGAGCCGATCCGAAACGATGCGAACTTTGCTTGAAGCGGGACTCAGCGTGCGGGAGGTAGAGGACGCCTGATGGAACGAATCGATCTCTCTGGACGGAGGGAACAGCACGTTCTTGAACAGGAGCTTCTGACGGCCGGCCTCTCCAGCCGAACGACTAACGCACTGATCTTTGGCGCCGACCTCTACTCGATAGAGCAGCTGACGAAGCCTCGATGGGGTGATCCGAAGGACCGCGATAGCCTTCACTGGTGGCTCTGCAGGGTGCCTGGCTTGGGGCCCAAGGGGATTGCTGAGGTCGTGGCGCTTCGCGCGGGACGAGATCCCGGCGCCGCCCGTTTACTGGGGCAGCGGGCCGTGACGGTCCCACTAGGGTCGGCCGACCTCGGCGCCCTAGACGCCTGGATCGCCAAACAGCCAAAGCCGATCACGCGGCCAGAGGCCATCCGCGCTATAGTGCGGGCGTCACTGCACCTGATGGGCGAGGGAGGGCCGGAGATTCGTGCGGAGGATTGAACAATGAGGGCGCGCGCCGAGAGGCTTGCATTGATAAGCTTGGCTTGGGTTTGGATCGGAGGCTGTGCGAGCGTTCACCACGCGCCGCAGCTCGCCGCTTCGCCCTGCCACGACACCAAGCTGACGCTCTACTTCGAGCGAGGATCGGAAACCCTGACGCACGCGGGCGATGAGATCATCGCCCTCACGGCCCAGCATCTTCAAGGATGCCACGTGCGGGAGCTGAGCCTAGTTGGATTGGCAGATCCGACCGGCTCGCCGGAGATCAATCTGCCGCTATCTCGTCACCGAGCTGACAACGTTCTTGCTGCTTTCGTGCGAGACGGCCTTCCTGTGCCGAAATACACCCTCGTCGGAGCTGGGGCGAAGGGCGCGCTGGCGCCGGACGGGGCAGTCGAACCCGTACGTCGGCAAGTCGACGTAACGCTTCTGGTTGACCGATAACGAGGCGGCTAAAGCAATGGAAACACTGCTCGGCGAGTAGTCATGGCGGACAATGTGGCCGAACCGTCTCGCGCAATCGAACTCCAGCATGCCGGATTCGCAACGGTCGTCCAGTCCGCCCCTCATCCGCGAGTCCTTCGACGGGGCCATGGTCTGGGAAGGAGTCGTCCACATCTTCGACCCGAGGGCAATCGCAAGGCAACCCGCGCCTAGGCCTGGTTCTCGGCCATTGAAGGCAGCGACAAGCGCCGGTTCGTCGCCGTGCTACACATGGGGGCGATCAAGTCGCCGGTGGACGCGGTGAGGGCAGCTATCGTGGCGGAGCATAGGAGCC
>DATCFQ010000248.1:0-3432 GCA_036509495.1 Caulobacteraceae bacterium | reverse complement strand
CTCAACCACCGACCTTGCGGGCAGGGGGGCCGTCCACATATGGATCCCGGCCTCCGCCGGGATGAGCGGTGGTGGTGGCCCTAGTGGAACATCCGGTGTTCGTGTTCCTCGGGCCGCTGCATTTCGGGGGCGAGGGAGAAGCCGGGTTCGGCCGGGGGGCGCGGCGGGGGCGGCTCGGCCGAGGGGCGGCGGAAGTCGGGCCGCAGCAGGGGCTGCAGCGCCCGGGTGCCGAAGAACATGGCCAGGGCGTTGCGGCTGGCGCTGACCTCGTGCGAGCGCAGCGCCTTGGCGATGAAGTAGGCGGCGAAGCTGGCGCTGAACAGGCGGATGCGGGCCACCGTGGCCAGGCTGGCCTTGGAGTGGGCGCGCTGGCGCGAGAAGATGCGGGCGATCCCGAAGCTGAACTTCAGCAGGATCAGGGCGCCGAACACCTCCATGGCGATGCGGAACGGGTGGATGCGCGAGAAACGCATCAGGTGGTGGGGCGTGTGATGCGGCGCGGCGCGCGGCAGCGGCTTGATCGGCGATCCGGTCGCGCGGCCCTCGCGCTCGGCCCGGGCTTCCTCGGCCAGCTCGATGTCGTGGTGATGCTTCTCGTGGACGAGCAGCTGCTCGACCAGGACGCCGACGGCGACGCCGACGAGGTTGGGATGGTTGCGGCAGAGCTCGGCTAGGCTCTCGATGAACGCCCGGCCGAAGTGGCCATGGGTGTTGATCCGGCTCTGGAAGTGATCGTGCGCCGCGCCCAGAGCCTGCCCCGCGTCGGTGCCGCCCAAGGCGCCGAGTCTGTCGAAGATACCCATGAACCGCACCTAACGCCGGATTGACCACGCGCGCCAGCGGCTACGCCCGAGGGGCGAGCGGGGTTTCCTGTGCAATCGCGCCCCTCCGATTTGCCCCTCAGGCCCCCGACCGCCCATACCGTCACCCGCACCCGAGCTGAGTTGTGGTCATGCGCGAACGGATCATCGCCGACATCAGGAGCCTTGCGGCGGAGATCGGCCGCCCGCCCGGCAGCCGCATTTTCGAGGCCGAGACCGGCCTTTCCGCGCATCATTGGCGCGGCGTCTATTGGGCGAGATGGAGCGAGGCGCTCGCCGAGGCGGGCTTCGAGCCGAACCTGCGGCAGGCCAAGGCCGACCCGGAGGTGATGCTGGAGCAGCTGGCGATCGCGACGCGGCGGCACGGCCGCTTCCCGACCGCCGACGAGCTCAACCTCTACCGGCGAGCCGCGCCGGCGCCTTCGCGGTTCACCCTGAGCCGCCACTTCGGCCGCAGAGCCGTGCTCGTGGTTCATCTGAGGCGCTGGGCGGCGGCGAGGCCGGGCTATGCCGACGTCGTCGCCGTGCTGCCGCCCGATCCGGCGCCGGCGGCGAGGAACGGCCGGCCCGGTCCAGGTCCGCAGGGCGCACCGTGCGCGCCGGGCGAGGCCGGGGGATTCGTCCGCCTGTTCCGCTGCGACGGCCGCCACCATCTGTCGCGGATCGGCGACGCGGACGGCCGGCACAGGTCGCCGCAGCCCTTCCTGCCCAGCCGCGCCGTACTGAAACACGCCATCCGCACCGACGACCCGGTCGGCGTCGAAGCCTACTGGCGCCGCCGCTTCACCTACCGCCGCCTCGCCAGCGACTGGTTCGCCCTGACCCCGGCGGACGTGGCCGCGTTCAAGCGGTGGAGGGAGATTTAGGGACGGGGGGTGGGGGGTGGCCGGAGTGGACTCGCCTCGGACCCAGGGAGAGTCCGGAATAGGCAGGAAGGCCTCCTCGCCTCGTCAACCACCGTCGTGCTGTGGTGGGCTCATGCAAAAGAAGCCTTCAGCATCAAAGCGCCGCGGCGAATCCACCATGCTTGGCGCACGTGCCTTTGCGGCGATCAGCGCCGTCGAAGGGCTGAGGCTGACCACGGCTGGCCGCAAACGCGTGCAGGGCAGCGCGCCGATCGAGCAACGGCGCGCCGAGGTTCTCAGAGCCTATATGGATCTTAAAGGGCCGAAGTGACGCTAGGCGGCTATGACGCCTTCGATGATCCGTACAGTTACCAGGGCTCGAACTGTCTGAAGAACCGATTTGGGTCTGCGCGACCCGGACGTGTTGCAAGCCTTTGAACTCGAAATGTCGAGCCTGCGCGCGGCCGAGTCCCTGCCGACGGGGCGGTTCTGCGCTCCGCGAGGAGCTTGCAGCACTGCGGCGCTAGTCTTCGCTGGCCGGGCGACGACGAGGCCACTCGAGTGGTCGAGCCTCTGATTTGCGGCGGTGAGCCGAATTCCGCTCCTGCCGCAAACCCGACCTCAGCAGCCGTCGCGCCGCCGTCGCCTTCAATCGTCGATCGCCTGGTACGCCAGCGTCCAGAAGTCGCCGAAGAACCCCGCGGGCGACGGGCCGAAGCCCAGGCGCTGGGTCATCAGGATGCCGATCATGTCCTCGGCGGGATCGGAGCTCCAGCTGGTGCTGAAGGCGCCGTCCCAGCCGAAGCGGCCGGGGCTGGAGGCCACGCCGTCGCGGCGGGTGATCATCGAGACGCCGAGGCCCCAGCCGCGGTTGTCCCAGAATCCGGGAAAGAAGGGCGAGGCGGCCTTCTGCTGGGGGGTCAGCTGATCGGTGGTCATCGCCGCCACCGTCGGGCGGGACAGGATCCGCTCCTTGCCCAGCTTGCCCTGGTTCAGCATCATCTGGCCGAAGGCGAGATAGTCGTCGACGGTGGAGACCATGCCGCCGCCGCCGGCCGGGAACACCGGCGGGCTGGACCACTGGCTTGCCGCGCCGTCGTCATAGACCTGCAGCTGGCTGGTCTTCGGATCGACCGAATAGCAGGTGGTCAGCCGGCCGAGCTGCTTCTTGGCCACATGGAAGCCGGTGTCCTTCATGCCGAGCGGCTCGAAGATCCGCGCCTCGAGGAAGGCCTCCAAGCCCATGCCCGAGGCCCGGGCGATCAGCACGCCCAGGACGTCCGATCCAGTGTGGTACATCCACCGCTCGCCCGGCTGGTGCATCAAAGGCAGGGCGCCGAGCTCTTTCATCCAGGCGTCCGGATCGTGCGGGGTCGGCGGCTTCAGGCCCATGATCTGGCGCTCGGTCATGGCCTTCTGGATCGGGAACTGGTCCGGCGGCGCCATGACCATGCCAAAGCCCATGCGGAAGGTCAGCAGATCGCGCAGCGAGATGGCCCGGTTGGCCGGGACGGTGTCGTCCAGCTCGCCGCCGATGTCCTTCAGCACCTGGCGATCCGCCAGTTCCGGAAGCAGCCGGTCGACCGGCTCGTCGAGCCTGAGCTTGCCCTCCTCGACCAGGATCATCGCCGCCACGGCGGTGATCGGCTTGGACATGGAGGCGATGCGGAAGATCGAGTCGCGCTCGAGCCTGGTCCCGCGGGCGATGTCCTGGTGGCCGACCACCTCGATCACGGTCTCGCCGCGCCGGTGGATCAGGCTGATGA
>DATCFQ010000247.1:0-7605 GCA_036509495.1 Caulobacteraceae bacterium | reverse complement strand
GAAGGCGCGGCTGTACACCTGGAAGTACTCGGCCTCGCCGTCGCGGTCGTAGAGCACCCCGCACCTGGCCATCCGCTCGACCAAGGCCGGCTCCAGGCCCCAGCGCGCCTCCAGATCTTCGTAGTAGTTGGCCGGGATCTGCAGCGAGGGCAGATCGGCCGCGATCATCGCTTCGGCAGCGGCGAAGATGTCCGCGGTGGTGAAGGCGATGTGCTGCACGCCGGCGCCGAAATAGGTCTGCACGAACCGCGAGGAGAGGCTCTGGTTGGCGGCCGATCCGTTAAGGGTGAAGCGCACCGCATGATCGGTCGTCTCGACGGCCTGGCTCTGCACCAGCCCCATGGGATCGGCGATCTCCAGCTGGGGCGTCTTCCGCATGTCGAACAGGCCCAGGTAGAACAGCAGCCCGCTCAGGAACTCCTCGTACTGCATGGTCTGGGCGATGTGGTCGATGGCGGCGATCAGCGGCGGACTCAACGGCGCTTCGAGCGCGTGGGGGAATTCGTGGGCCCACATGGCCTCGCGGCTGCCGGCCTCGACGAAATAGACCAGGCTGCCGCCAACGCCGCGGACACTGGCGATCGGCCATTCATCGGGCGCGATGGCCTGGTCGAAGCGCGGGATGCGCACGGCGTCTGCGCGGGCGAGGGCGGTGGCAACGTCCGGCACGGTCACGCCGATGGCGCAGACCGAGGCGCCGTGCACCACGTCGAAGCTATGGGCGAGGCCTTCCGGCTCGCAGTTTACCACCAGGTTGATGGGACCCTGAGTCCAGCGCGTCACGTCCTTGGAGCGGTGGCGGGCGGTGGGGCGGAAGCCGAGCGGCCGAAGCATGGCGCCGAGGGCTTCGGCCTCTTCGTGGCTGGCGGCGAACTCGATGAATTCGATGCCGCCGGGGTCGATCTTGGGCGCCATCTTCGACGGCGGGACGGCGGCCCGGCCAATGCCGCCTTCGAGCATGCGCAGGGATCGGTAGCCATCGAGCGCCACGGCCGTCGCCGAGCCGGCGCGGAAGCGATCGTTGAAGATCTCCAGGCTCCAATAGCCGTCGTAGCCGATCCGGCGAATCGCGTCGGCCCAGTCGTCCAGCGGGAAGTCGCCCTGGCCGGGCATGGAACGGAAGTGCCGGCTCCAGCTCAGGTAATCCATCTCCAGCATGGGCGCATCCGCCACCTGGACGATGAACAGCTTGTCGGCCCGGATGTCGCCGATGCTGCCGGAAGGGATGCGTCGCGCCAGGGAATGGAAGCTGTCCAGCACAAGGCCGACTGCCGGATGGTCGGCGTCGCGGACCAGACTCCAGGCGTCGCGGTGGTCGTCGACCTGCCGCCCCCATGCCAGGGCTTCATAGCCGATACGCACGCCCCGTGCGGCGGCGCGCTCGCCGGCTTCACGCAGGTCGTCGATCATCCGGCCGCGGTCGCCCACGGCCAGGGGCGAGCAGTTGGAGCAGACCAGGATCAGGTCGGCGCCGAGGTCGGCCATGACGTCGAACTTGCGCTCCAGCCGATCGAAGGCGCGCCCGCGCTGGGGTTCGGGCAGGCCCTCCATGTCGCGGAAGGGCTGGAACATGGTGCAGTCCAGGCCGTGATCGCCCATCAGCGCGGCGATTTCGCGGGCGCTGAGGTGCGACGACAGAAGGTCGTTCTCGAAGATCTCCGCGCCATCGAATCCTGCGGCTGCGATCGCCCGCAGCTTCGCGTCGAGCGCGCCGCTGATGGAGACGGTGGCGATCGAGGTCTTCATGATGACGCGTCCCGCCGTTCTCGATCTTGGCTGGCTCCGATCCGGGATGCCTAACATGGGGGATGCATTGACAGGAAGAAAAATGTTAGGGACTAGTTCGTACCATATATTGGCAACGCGGCCATGGACCGGGGGTCGGGGTGCGGCGGTAGGGAGGGGGCAGAGCTTGACGGTATGGATGGCCGCGGGGCATCGCTCAGGCCAGTCTTGGAGTCGCCGTCAGCCGCGTTCGAGGAGATAGCCGTGACCGAGACAGCGAAAGCGCCGCGCCGAACGCACGCCGAGGCCCGCGTGCAGGCGATGGATCAGATCATCGACATCGCCACTCAGGAATTCGTCGAGAAAGGTCTCGCCGGCGCGCGCATCGACGAGATCGCCGGCCGCTCGACCAAGCGGAAGATCTACTACTACTTCGAGGGCAAGGACGAACTCTACCGCGCCGTCCTGAAGCGCGCCTATTTGCGGGTGCGCGACAGCGAGAGCGAGGTGGACATCACCAGGGGTACGGCCGCCGACGCCCTGCGCCAGCTGATCGAGCACGACGTCCGCTACCATTCCATGCATCCGGAGCTGGTGCGCTTGGTGATGAACGAGAACATCCACCGCGCCGAGCACCTGAAGCAGATCCCCGACCTGCCCGAGGCCAACCGCAGGATCATCGAAATCCTGCGGGCGTTGATCGCGCGGGGGGAGGCGGAAGGCGCCTTCCGCAAGGGGATCGACCCGGTCGAGCTCCACATGAATATGACGGCGCTCAGTTTCTACAACGTCTCCAACCAGTTCACCTTCGCCCACAACTTCGGGATCGACATGTCGAGCCCCGAGGCGATCGAGCGGCGAGGAAAGCAGGTGGCGGACATCATCCTGGCCTGGGTCACCAAGGAGGGCTGAGCGGGTCGGGTTTCCCGGACGGCTCGCCCTGGCGCGCCCAGCGTCTAGACAGAGCAAGGGGGGAAGGTATGGCCTTCAACGTTCCGGGCGCCGGATCGGCGAGAGCGGCCAGATGGACAGCGGGCGCGGCCGCCATCGTCGCCCTGTGCTTCGCCATCAACATGGCCGATGGCATAGACGTCACCATCCTTTCCTTCATCGCCCCCCGCCTGCAGTCCGAATGGCGGATCAGCTCGGAGGCCATGGGCAGCCTGTTCAGCGCCGGCCTGCTGGGGATCGCCATCGGGGGCGTCGGGATCGCGCCCCTGGCCGACCGCTTCGGCCGCCGGCCGATCATCCTGATCGCTCTGGTGTTGATGTCGGCCGGGATGGCGGCGAGCAGTCTGGTCGCCGGGACCTCGCAACTGCTGGTCCTGCGGGTGGTGGTCGGCAGCGGCATCGGGACGGCGCTGGCGGTCATGGCCGCCCTGGCGGCCGAGCGCGCGCCTGAGGGCGGGCGGGATTTCGCCGTGGGTCTCGTACAGGCCGGCTATCCGTTCGCGGCGGTGTTCACGGGGCTCCTGGTGGCGCAACTGCTGCCGCAGCACGGCTGGCGAGTGCTCTTGCTGGGCGCGGGCCTGATCACGGTGGTGCTACTTCCGGCGGCCTATGCGGTGCTGCGGGCCGGGTCGGCGCCGACTGCAAACCAACCCAGGCGAAGGGGCGTCGCGGACTTGTTCGACGCCAGCTTCAGACTTCGCACGGCCGCCTTGTGGTCGGCGGTCTTCTTTGGCCTGATGGTGCTCTATTTTATCGTCAGCTGGATCCCCAAGCTCGCCATCGAGGCGGGGCTCTCGGAGACCAACGGGATCTACGCCGGGGCGCTCTATAACCTCGGCGCCTTCACGGGCACCGTCGTCATGAGCCTGCTGGCGGTGAAGACGCCGCTCGGCAAGCTGGTCCCGGTGATGCTGATCGGCGCGGCGGCGGCCATGCTGGCGTTCGGCAGTCTCCGCTTCTCGGTGGGGATCACCCTGGTTCTCGCCTTCGCCATCGGCGTGCTGCTGCAGGGCGGATACAACGGCGTCTGGCCCCTTGCCGCGGCCGCCTATCCCGCGGAGATCCGCGCCACCGGCGTCGGCTGGGCCATGGGGGTCGGACGCGGAGGGGCGATCATCGGCCCGATGCTCGGCGGCGCCCTGATGGGCGCGCGCGCCTCGCTGCCCCTGCTTTTCGCGGTCTACTGCATCCCCCTGCTCGCCTGCGCGGCCAGCGCCTTCCTCGTCGGCCGATGGATGAAAGAGGCGCCGTCCCAAAGTTGACAGGAACTAGTTCGTAACATAAATGGCGAACGCAGAGACCGGCCCTGAGCCGGGTCCTGGGGAGGGGATTCTCATGCGTTCAAACCAAGCCCGCCTTGCGGCGTCCGTGTCTGTGCTGGTGCTCGCGGCGTTGACTGCAACCGTCGCGTCCGCCCAGAGCCAGCCTTCGACCCAGTCCGGCACGGTGTCGGAAGTGATCGTCACCGGCTCGCTGGTTCCGCGGCCCAACAACACCTCCGTCAGTCCGATCGTGACGGTCGGTCAGCAGGCGATCGAACAGACCGGCCAAGCCAATCTGGAAGACGTCCTCGATCAGCTGCCGAGCTTCACTACCGGCGGCAACGCCGCGACGGGGGGGCAGGGCCAGGGCGGCCGCGCCGAAGTGAACCTCCATGGTCTCGGGACCAACAGGAACCTGGTGCTGCTGGACGGCCGGCGCCTGCCGCTGTCCGACGTCAACGGCAACGTCGACATCAACATCCTGCCGACCTCGATCATTTCCTCGGTGGACGTGATCACCGGCGGCGCCTCGGCGGTCTATGGCTCGGACGCCATGTCCGGCGTGGTCAATTTCAAGACCATCCGAAGCTTCGAGGGCGTGCGGGCCGAGGTTCAGGATTCGATCAGCGAACAGGGGGACGCCAACCGGTTCGACGGCTCGATCGCCCTGGGGATCAAGTCGGGCGACGACCGCGGCCACCTGATCGCCGCGTTCAGCTACTCCGCGCAGGATCCGGTGACGGGCGCCTCGCGGCCCTTCTTCCACAGTGTGACCCCGTCCTCCTATCTCGGAACCGGCACCTTCGTGCCGAGCGCCCTGAATGCGCCGAGTGCGGCGGTGGAGCAGACGCTCTTCACCGGCTATGGCGTCGCCGGCGCCCGCAACCCGCTGCTGAACCTGGGCTTCAACAACGACGGCAGTCTGTACGTGCAGACCGGGGCGGTGAACTACCGTGGGCCGACAGACGGCAACGGCTACGAGGTCATCGCCGGTAATGTCCGCATGCCGGTCGGCCAACAGGGCGACATCCTGAACGGCCTGAAGCGCAAGGGGGTGTTCGTCAAAGGCGACTACGATCTGGCCCCGGGCCTCACCGCCTATGGCCAGTTCATGTACGTCGATCTGGACGTGCACACCAATTCGGGCGGCAGCCTCACCCAGTTCGGCACGCTGACCACCGTCCCCGTGACCAATCCGTTTGTCCCGGCGGACCTGAGCACCGTCCTGGCCTCGCGGCCCAGCCCGAACGCGCCCTTTACCTGGAATGGCCGCTATGTCGGGGTTCCGTGGAAGAACTGGGATGAGAACTACATCGTCCAGCAGTACCTGCTCGGCCTGAAGGGCGACATTGCTCCGGGCTGGTCCTTCGACCTGTTCGGGTCATACGACACCTCCGACCACACCCAGGTGATGCACGACGCGGTGGTGAAGGCACGGGTGCAGACCCTCCTGAACGCGGCCGATGGCGGCAATTCCATCTGCGCGGGCGGCTTCAATCCGTTCGGCGACGCCAACGCCCGGTCGCTGTCGCAGGCCTGCATCAACTACATCACCAAGAACGCGGTGAGCACCGAGAAGCTGGGCCAGATCCAGGCGCAAGGGCAGATCAACGGCAAGCTGTTCGACCTGGGCGCCGGTCCTGTCCAACTCGGGGTTGTCGGCGACTACCGCAGGAACGACTACAACTACGTTCCCGATAGTGACCTGGAGGCACAGAACCTCGAGGCGGTGGTGGCGTCGCAGCCCTCCGCCGGCGTCATCGACGTGAAGGAACTTGCCGGTCAGCTCGACATCCCGCTGCTAAAGGACAAGCCGTTCGCCGAGGAGTTCGGCGTCGGCGTCGCCGCTCGCGTGTCGGATTATTCCACCTCGGGAACGGTGGTCAGCTACGAGGCGGACGCCCGCTGGCGGCCGATCCATTCCCTGCTGTTCCGCGGCAGCTTCCAGCGCGCCGTGCGTGCGCCCAACATCGGCGAGCTGTTCTCGCCGGCCCAGGGGACCCAGCTGGTGATCGGCACCCCGCCAAGCGGCCTTGGCGATCCGTGCGATGTGCGCTCCACCGCCCGCACCGGCGCCAACGGCGCCCAGGTCGCGGCGCTCTGCCAGGCGCAGGGCATCCCTGCCGCCGCGATCAGCAGCTACATCTTCCCGACCACGGCGACCGGACAGACGATCGCCGGCAACACCGGCCTCACGCCGGAACGGGCCAACACCTACAACCTCGGTCTCGTCTGGAACGCGCCGACGCCGAGCATGTGGTTTTCCGAGCTGTCGCTCTCGCTCGACTACTACAACATCAATATCACCAATGTGATCTCGAGCGTGCCTGGGCTGACGGTGCTGTCGAAATGCTACGATCTCGACGGGTCGAACCCGTCGTATGATGTCAACAACGCCTACTGCAAACTCATCCAGCGCGACATCAATGGTCAGCTGGTCACGGTGGCGACCCCGTATCTGAACCTGGGCGGCTTGAAGACCGACGGCCTTGAATTCCAGCTGAACTGGAGCAAGGCGGTCCCGATCCTGTCGCAGAACGGGCGTATCTTCCTCACCTCGGATATCGGCTGGTTGCACAGCTATGAGGTCCAGCTGCTGCCAGGCTCCGCCTTCGTGAACTACACGGGGGTCAGCAACGGCGGCGGCGGGCCTTCGACGGTTCCGCCGGTCGCGACACCGCGCTGGAAGGCCGTTACGAGCTTCGGCTACCGGACCAGCCAGTGGAGCCTCGGCATGCGGTGGCGTTATCAGAGCCCGATGGCGGACATCTCCTCGGTGCTGACGCCGTCGGCGGCCCAGGTCGGGGTATCCGCCTATAACCTGTGGGACCTCTACGGGACCTTCGCGATCGCTCCCCACGCCGACTTCCGCGCGGGCGTCAACAACCTGTTCGACAGGGGCCTGCCAGTGGTGTCCAGTTCGCAGAACAGCACCCTCGTTCAGCTCTATGACGCGGTGGGACGCTCGTTCTACGTGGGCATGAGCTACCGCTTCTGATGTTCCTCCTTCCGGCGCCGCCGCGTGCGGCGCCGGAGCCTTTTGGCTAGACCATCTCCATGCTTCGCTCGGGCCTCATCGGACGCGCCATCCTGCACTCGCGCTCGCCGTGGCTGCATGAGGAAGAGGCGCGCGCGCAGGGCCTGGACCTCGCCTACGAACTGTTCGACTTCTCCGACCGTGGCTGGCCCGATTCCGCCCTGGCCGAGTTCCTCCCGAGGCTGCGTGATGAGGACTATGCCGGGGTCAATGTGACCTACCCGTTCAAGCAGTCCGTCATCCCGCTGCTCGACGACCTCGCCGAGAGCGCCGAGCTGGTCGGGGCCGTCAACACCGTCGCCATGCGAGAGGGGCGGCTGATCGGGCATAATTCCGACATGCAGGGTTTTCGCGAGAGCTTCCTCGCGGGCCTGCCGAACGTGTCCATGGATCGGGTGCTGCAGCTTGGCGCCGGCGGCGCCGGCGCAGCGGTGGCCAACGCGCTGTTGTCGCTGGGCGTCGGGGTGCTGCAGCTGGCGGACGTCGACTCCGCCCGCTCCGACGCGCTCGCCGGCGTGCTCGCGCGCCGCTTCGGCGGGGCCAGGGTCGAAGTCGCCTCGGTGGCCGCGCTCAAGACCGCGAGCGCCGATGGCATCGTCAACACCACGCCCATGGGCATGGCCGCCAGCC
>DATCFQ010000246.1:0-7933 GCA_036509495.1 Caulobacteraceae bacterium | reverse complement strand
CCTTAGATGCAATCATTTAACACCTCGCGTCGGTCGGGGGGTCCAAGCTCCAGCCCGCGCGATCGGCGCCCCGCCCATTAAAAACACGCGGGCGACCGTTGACCTGACGTTGCGCCTGGGCAACGCTGGTCTTGTCCGCGGATCGACTAATGGTAGGTCGGCCGCCCTTCGGGGAGGAGGATCCAGGTTCGAGTCCTGTGTCCGCGGTCCAGCAAAGTCAGTCATGAACCTCGGCGCCTTCATCGAGAGCACGCTTCCGCCGCCACAGCGCGGCTACCTCGAGGGCCTGTTCAAGCGCCTGCGCGACGATTGCTCCAGCGTCCACATCCCCTTCTCCGGAGCGCTCGAGCTGGCCCACGCGGCGGTGTTCGGCGGCTTCGCCCCGCCGGACGTGCACTGCTCCGACGTGACGTTCGTCGGCCTGGTGATGGGCACGATGGCGGCGGGCCGAACGGTGGACACCCTGTCGATCGAGTTCAGCGGCGACCTGCAGCCCTTCAACGAACTGGTGGCCGGCAAGCACGGCTTCGGCGCCGCCCTGGTCGGGTGGCGAGCTGGCCAGCTGAGGCCCGAGGTCTACTTCGAACAGATCGCCAGGCGCGAGATATGCAAAAACCGGGCGATTTATGCAGAAAGGATGCAGCGGGATCTCCTCCGAGCGATCGCACCGGTGGCTGGGCTGGACTTCCAGCCGATCGGCGTATGGAGCCATCTGGAATCCTGCATCGTCGACGTCGACGCGGCGGTGGTGGTCAATCCGCCCCTGCTCACCGATGGCGTGACGGCCGCCGACAAGCGCGCCGCGGCGATGTGCACATGGGCCGGTCCGGAGCTACCTGGATTCAACCCGCGCAAGTCCAGGGACCAGCTGTACGACCTGGTGCTGGGCGACCCGAAGGCGCTCTGCGTCGTGGTCGCCCGCCACCAGCTCGACCAGGCCGAGAGCGATCGGGTGATCTTCGCCCATGAGCACCGCGCCGATCGACTCGAGTACATCCTCTGCTCGCGGCCGGACCTGGTGCCGGCCACCCTGGCTCCGCGCGCCGAGACCCGGGTGAGCGCACCGATCTGGCCGCTGGTGAGCGACGGCTTCGAGATCACCGACCAGACGCGGATCGACTTCGTGCCGACCACCAGGGAGGTGGCGCTCTATCTGCGCGACCTCTGGGCCCACAAGCTCGGCGCCACCAGGTCGGAGAACTATTTCCTGTTCCTGCTCGACGGCCACGCCGCCGGCGTCTTCGGGATGTTCTTCGACCACTTCGGGGCCAACCGCTCGCCCCACGTCTCCGAGACCTTCGGCTTCAACGTGGCGATCCCGCGCTACAAGCGGCTGAACAAGCTGATGATGATGTGCCTGGTGAGCCGCCAGGCGCGGGACTTCTTCGTCGCCCAGCCCGGGCCCAGGAACAGCCTGCTCGAGCTGACCACCTTCCAGACCACCTGCATCAGCTCGCACCCTGAGCTGAAGACGAACCGCGGCCTGATGAAGCTCCGCGAGCGGCGGGACTTGCCGGGCGGCCGGTACTACCTGAACTACGTCGCGCCCTTCAACGCGATGAGCTTTCACGACTGCCTGCTGAAGTGGCTGGCAAAGGACGCGGACGTCGGGGAGAAGCCAAATGCTGCAGCGACTACTTGAGCTCGGCGCCGGCCTGGCGATCTACAGCGGCCACGCCGAGGACGTCCGCGAGCAGGACATCAACGCTCAGGTCATGCCGCCCGAGATGTTCGAGCGCCTGACCGAGACCATCCGCAAGGACGGGCGCCTCGAGTCCCTGCCGTTCGGGGTGCTGCGCGCCGCCAAGACGGACGGCCGCGACCAGATCGAGCTCATCAGCGGCCACCACCGCCTGCGCGCCGCCCGCACCGCCGGCGTGGTCGATCTGCACTTCGTCGTCGACGAGCGCGAGCTGAGCCGCTCCGCCGTCGTGGCCAAGCAGCTGGCCCACAACAAGATCCACGGCGACAGCGACCCGGCCACCCTGAAGCGCCTGTTCGACGAGATCACCGCCCTGGACGACATCGTCGAGAGCTACATCCGCCCCGATGACTTCGACGGCATCAAGCAGCTCAACGCCTCCCAGATCCCCGAGGTGAAGGTGGCGCTCGAGTACCGCAAGGTCAGCTTCGTCTTCCTGCAGGCCGATCTGGTGCGCATGGAGGCGATCGAGGAGGCGGCCAAAGACGTGCTGAAGGGCACCGACCTGGTGGGCGTGTGCTCGCTCGAGCTGTTCGAACGCTTCCGCACCGTCGCCCTGAAGCTGGGCAACGCCAAGGAAGTCCGCTCCATGGGCGCACTGGTCACGCTCATGTGCGACATCGTCGACGAGCACCTGGCCAAAGCGGAGTCGGGTGATGGCGCTCAAGCTTAGCCCCGCCGCCCAGGGCGTCTTCGACCGCACGTACATGCTCATGGAAGCGTGCGGGATCCTGCCCGACATCGACCTGCTGCGCGCCTACGCCGTGGCGATCGCCGAGCTCGAGGACGCCCAGGCCCAGATCGACGCCAACGGCTCGGTGGTGCGCATCGGGTCGACCGTCCAGGTCTCGCCTTACGTCGCCATCCGCGAGCGCAACCTCATGGTGGTGGAGCGGCTCGGCGCCAGGCTCGGCATCGACCAGGCGCGCATGCTCGAGCCGGTCACCAAGCCCAGGGGCGAGTCCTCGATCCGGGTGCGCAACGCCCAGATGGCGCTCCATGCCGCCGGCGGCGTCGTCGGCCACGCGGCCAAGCTGCTCAACGTCAACCGGCGCACCCTGGTGCGGTTCATCGCCAGCCACCCGACGCTGAAGAACGTCGGGACCGAGATCCGCCAGTCGACGCTGGACCTGGCGGACACCAAGCTCCTCGAGAACCTTCGGGCGGGCAACATGACGGCGGTGATCTGGATCCAGAAGACGCTGGGCCGCGATCGTGGCTATGTGACCAAGGACCCGCCGGCCACCCCGGCGCCTGAGGACGTGTTCGATGCTGACCTCACCCTGCTGACCGATGACGAGCTCGCAGCTTTCAATCTCCTCGTTGGCAAACTCACCGAAGGCCGCACTGGCGGCCAGGGCGGCGGGCCTGGCCGAATTGAAGCGCCGCGAGATCCAGGGAAGCCGCGCCAGGTGCATTAGCCTCGTCGAGTTCGTCCGGGAGGCGTGGCGCGTCCTCGAGCCGACCGCGACCTACGTCCACGGCTGGCACGTCGAAGCCATCTGCATGCACCTCGAGGCGGTGACACGCGGCGAGATCAACCGCCTGCTCATCAATGTCCCGCCCGGGTCGATGAAGTCGCTGCTGGTCAGCGTGCTCTGGCCGGCCTGGGAGTGGGGCCCGATGGGGCTGCGCTCCCTGCGCTACCTCTCCACCTCGTTCAGCGACGTCGCGGTCAAGCGGGACACCCGCAAGATGCGCGACCTGGTCATGAGCCGCTGGTATCAGGACCGCTGGCCAGAGGTGGTGCTCACCAGGACGGGCGAGACCAGCTTCGCCAACACCGACACCGGCACCCGCGAGGGCGTGCCCTTCGGCTCGCTGACCAGCCAGCGCGGCGACCGGCTCATCATCGACGATCCCCACTCGACCGTCACGGCGGAGTCCGATCAGGAGCGGGCCAACACCACCCGCCAGTTCCGCGAAGGCGCGACCAACCGCCTCAACGACCAGGTGCGCAGCGCCATCGTGGTCATCATGCAGCGGCTCCACCAGCACGACGTGTCGGGCGTGATCCTCGCCCTGAGCGGCGACTACGTGCACCTTTGCCTGCCGATGGAGTTCGAGCTCGAGCGACGATGCGTGACCCGCATCGGCTTCGAGGACCCCCGGACTGTCGACGGCGAGCTGCTGAACCCTGAGCGATTCCCGCGTCAGCAGGTCGAGGACGAGTTCAAGGGGATCATGGGCAGCTACGCCTATGCAGGCCAGTACCAGCAGCGGCCGGCGCCGCGGGAGGGCGGCATGTTCAAGCGGGCGTGGTTCGACGGGAAGACCTACCAGCCCGGCGATGTGCCCGAAGGCACGCTCTGGGTGCGGCACTGGGACCCCGCCGCCACCAAGCGGAAGGCGACCGACATGTCCGGCGCCAGGACCGCCGGCGTGAAAATGGGGCGCACGCCTGACGGCCGCCTGCTGATCGCCAGCTGCATCGCCAAGGCCATCGAGGGCGCCGAGGTCAAGAAGCTGATCCACACCACCGCCTCGACGGACGGCATGCAGGTGGTGATCTCCCTGCCCCAGGACCCGGGCCAGGCCGGCAAGACGCAGAAGGCCGACTTCGCCCTCCTGCTCGAGGGCTACGTCTTCCGGATCAAGGGCGAGAAGGGCGACAAGGAGCAGCGCGCCGAGCCGTTCGCCGCCCAGTGCGAGGTGGGCCAGGTCTACCTGCTCGAGGGCGCGCACTGGATCGACGAGTTCCTCGACGAGCTCTGCCTCTTCCCCGGCGGCGCCCGCAAGGACATCGTCGACGCCTGCTCAGGTTGCTACACGAACCTGGTCACCAAGCGGGACCCGGCGCTCGACGGCGGCGTGGGCATCCCCGAGGTGTTCGAACGCGATGCGCCTCGGCCGGGCTATGACTTCTGAGCGACGCGGTCCATTGTTCTTGCAATGTAAGAACATCGGAGCTGAGCCATGGCCTCGCACTGGGTCATCACCAACAACGGCGCGACCGTTCGCAAATTCCTCTTCGGGGTCCTGTTCCTGAAGGGCCACGGCGTGCTGGTCACCAGCAAGCGCCTGGAGCTGCTGGCCACCGCCGCCGGCTTCGCTGTCGTCGCGGTCTGATCGCGTCACCCTGAAAGGAGCCCTGCCATGAGCCTGGGCCTCATCCTCCTCATCGTCCTGATCCTGCTGGTGGTCGGCGCCCTGCCGCGCTGGGGCCACAGCAAGAACTGGGGCTACTTCCCCTCCGGCGGTCTCGGCCTGGTGCTGGTGATCGTGCTGATCCTGGTCTTGCTCGGCCGGCTCTAACCGGCGTAGGCTCCACGCGCGTCTCCGCTGGTGACAGCCACCGGCCCCACCTGATCCCAGATCTAAATGCGCCGTGGTCTGACCTGCGGGGACGCACCTTCCCGTTGACAATTCGCAACGCCGTTGACGTTTCGGCCGAAAGGCGGTTCTCTCCGGCGGTGTTACCGGCGAGCGGCGGGGCTTCGGCCCTTACCACTGACCCCCGAAGGCCAAGGGGCGAGGCGCTAGGCAGATCCGGGCGGAGGAAGCGAAGCCTCGACGCTTTAGCGGGTGAAAGCCCGGGGGAGCGTCCAGACCGGCAGAGCGACCGACAACCCGAGCGCTGGATGGGGACAAGGCGAAGCGACGCTCCGCAGCCGGCCCTCTCTGACCAGCGGCCCACCATGGGTCGGGAGGGGTTCACCGCCCCTCCCGCCTACCACCTCGACGGCCCGCCCGACGCAACGTAGCCTCGCGCCGTTCACAGGGGCGCCATCTTGGCCAGCACCAACTCGACCCAGCAGCGGACGGTGGGCGTCAACGGCGGCGCCACCGTTGGCCAGGCGCCCCCCCGCCCCAACGGTCCGTTCGCCGGCGTCGGCAACCTGTTCGGGGCCCTGCTGGGCCAATTCCGCCCGCCGAAAGTCGACCCGTTCACTGAAGCCGGCCGGATGGGCACTGCCGTCTGGGGCGGCTACGTCGAGAACATCGAGAAGGACCGGCGGCTCTCCTTCCAGCAGCGCTACAAGACCGCGTCCGACATCCTGGCCAACGTCTCGATCGTGGCGGCCGGGCTGCGCTTCTTCCTGAACCTGGTCGCCGTGCCGGCCTGGTCGGTGCAGCCGGCCGAGGATCTCGGCCCGGGCAAGAGCTCGGACCAGGCCAAGATTCTGGCGGAGTTCGCCCAAGACATCATCGACGATCTCGACACCAGCTGGTCGCGGATCGTGCGGCGGTCGGGCATGTACAAGTTCCACGGCTTCGGGATCCAGGAGTGGGTCGCCAGGCGCCGCGAGGACGGCCACATCGGCATCGCCGACGTCGAGCAGCGCCCCCAGCACACGATCGAGCGCTGGGAGCTGGCGGACGACGGGACCATCGTCGGCATGTGGCAGCGCTGGCCTCAGAACGGCCAGCTGCTTTTCCTCCCCAGGCAGAAGGTGGTCTATCTCGTCGACGACACCATGACGGACAGCCCCGAGGGCCTTGGCCTGTTCCGCCACCTGGTGGACCCCGCCGAGCGCCTCCGCCGCTATCTGCTGATGGAAGGGCTGGGCTACGAGCGGGACCTCCGCGGCCTGCCGGTCGGCCGTGCACCGCTGGCCGAGCTCGACCGCCAGGTCCGCGCCGGCACGATCACCGACGATCAGCGCAAGCGCTCGATCGAGGGCATCCGCAAATTCCTCACCCTCGAGGCCAAGCAGGAGGACTCCTCGCTGCTGCTGGACTCGGCGACCTACCTCGGGCCCACCGCCGATGGCTTCCAGGTCAGCCCCGAGCTGAAGTACGGCATGGAGCTGCTCACCGCCGGCGCGACCGGCTTCCATGACATCTCGATGGCGATCGACCGGGTCACGCACGACATGGCGCGGATCATCGGTGTCGAGAGCCTGCTGCTGGGCGGCCAGGGCGGCGGCTCCGGCTCGAAGTCGCTCTCGGAGGACAAGTCCCGCAACCTCTACCTGAGCGTCGACGCCTCGGTGAAAGACATCGCCGAGGGCTTCCGCCGCGACATGCTCGGCATGGTCTGGGCCCTGAACGGCCTCGATCCGAAGCTCATGCCGCAGCTCCACACCGAGGACGTCGCCTTCAAGGACGTCGCCTCGATCACCAAGAGCCTGGCGGACATGGCCGCCGCCGGCGCGGTCCTCTCGCCCGACGATACGGTCATCAACGACATCCGCGACATGATGGGCGTCTCCAAGCAGCCGGACGGCTCGTTCGCCGCCGCCGTGGCCGCCGCCATGCTCCCGCGGGTTCAGCTTCCGAAGGGCGGCGCCGTCGCCCCGGCGCCCGACGTCCCCGAGACTGGCCCTGACGGCAAGCCGGTGGACACCCTCGGCGACAAGACCGCCCAGACCCCGAGTG
Organism: Caulobacteraceae bacterium; assembly: GCA_036509495.1. Taxonomy (GTDB): domain Bacteria; phylum Pseudomonadota; class Alphaproteobacteria; order Caulobacterales; family Caulobacteraceae; genus JANWHQ01. Next base: position 909 of record DATCFQ010000246.1, on the reverse strand, counting down.
GCAAGGCTCCGCACGCCCCGGGCCCGACCCCCCAGCCTCCGGGCTCGCCTGAGGGCGGCAAGGGGCGTAGGAATCGCACTTCGAGCTCCACCATCAAATAGAGGGCCGCCCCATGGGCTACGTCGGCATCGACACTGACCAGTTTCCCGGGCTGGCTCAGCTCCTCGCGGTCTCCAAGGCTGGCGTCTCCTGGTGCGGCTACTACCTGGTGGCCCCCAGCCATCAGGAGAGCGGGTGGAGCGGCCAGCGCGCCGCTGTCGAAGCGGCCGGCCTGGCGTGCGTGCCGATCTACGTCGGCCAGCAGATCGTCGGGCCCGGGTCGCACCGCACTGGTCCGATCCAGGGCACGATGGACGGCAACGACGCCGCCGCCAAGATGCAGGCCGAGGGTTTCCGCCCGGGCCAGGTTGTCTACCTCGATCTCGAGAACGGTGCGCCCTTCGCGGCGCCCCAGACCGACTATGTCGCCGCCTGGTGCCGGCAGGTCATCGCCGGCGGCTTCAGGGCCGGCGTCTACTGCTCGCACAAGATCGCCGAGGCCGTCTCCATCGCCAATCCGGGCGCCATCATCTGGGCCTTCGAAGTGCCCACGCTCGAGCCGAGCACGGCCAGTCCGCCGTTCGCGGCGCCCGACCCTGCCGGGTGCGGCTTCCTCGAGGCGTGCATCTGGCAGCACGAGGACACCGTCACCATCAGCGGCGAGGGCTTCCACCTGGTAGTGGACCTGGACAGCTCGATCATCGCCAACCCGGCCCTGGGATCGGCCCAGCCCATGCCGTTGCCCGCGGCCGCGCGTCAGGGGCCTGCTCCGCCGTCCCCGGCTCCTCGGCCTGCTCCGGCTCCCCTGGCTCCGCCCGCCCCCGACCTGTTCATCCCGCCCCCGCCGTCTCCGCCGGCCGCGCATCCCCA
>DATCFQ010000245.1:0-4828 GCA_036509495.1 Caulobacteraceae bacterium | reverse complement strand
GATGCCGCCAAACTAGCCAAAATCATCGGCAATGGGGCCACGCCGGACGAGGTCCTCGCGGTGTCCGGAAATGAATTCGATTGGGGTCGAGATCCGAAGGCCGCCCAATACGGAAACTACTTCGGCCTTCACTCAACGAGCATTTACCAGCGCGACTTTTTTCCCGGACAAACGGGATTCCTGCCGACCAAGAGGGACGGACCCTTGGCGACCTTTGATCCGCAGACGGGTTTCTTCTACTCGGGCCTCAGGTTCGCCAATCGAATGAAATCCGCAGTCGGCGACGCCGACCTGTCCGATCCGACGACGTTCTTTTCTCTCGCGCATGAGAGGGGGTGGGGCAACGATCCGGACTATGTGAACAGAGTCAGCGGGGCCTATGCAACCATCCGCCGCAGCGCCCACACATCCAAGAGTCACTCTTGACCGCAGTTCCTGCCGTGACGCTCACCGCTCAACGTGGCCGTTCGTGCGTGTGCAGTGGGCAGCGAAGGAACAGCTGTACTCTGCGCAACTGTAGTTCACGAAGCGCTTGAACAACCCGAGCCTTCTCATTGCGTCCACGTGGACCGCCATCTCGCAGCTAAATCCGGCCACGTCCTCACGACATCGACGGGAATAGTCCGCAATCTTGTGGATCTTGGATTGGGTCGCCTTCGGTAAGGTCCGCTCGAAGCCATCGAGGAAATCGTCGTAGCAGCCGTCGCACATCCACTCCAAATGACGTGAAGGACATTGTCTCGCGACAGCCGCCTCCCAGGGCCCCATGTCCAACGCGCTCGCGCTGGTCGCGGCGAGACAGAAGACGGGGAGCAAGAAACGGAGCGATCGCATCATCAGTTGTTATTCACCCATGCGAACACAACGTGAACATTCTTGCTCTGTCAACAGCTATTTGACTGCCACAACCGCCTGAGCCCCGCCTCGACCTCCGCGGCGCTGTCCAGCCGGCAGAGCTCGGACTTGGCGGCTCTCCGCACCCCAGCCGCCGCCGGCCAGGGCGCCCGCTCCACGTACCAGCCGAGGTGCTTCTTGAAGACCTTCAGGCCCAGCGGATCGCCATAGAAGGCGAGGCTGGCGGCCATGTACTCCATCACGATGGCGAGGCGCGCATCGGCGCCGGGCTCTTCGAGCGTTTCGCCGGTGTCCAGCGCCCGGTTCAGGGCGTCGACGATCCAGGGCCGGCCGTAGGCGCCGCGGCCGATCATCACCGCGTCGGCGCCCGAGCGGGACAGCGCCTCGGCGGCGGACGCCAGGCAGTCGATGTCGCCGTTGACGATCACCGGGATGCTCACCTCAGCCTTCACCTTCGCGATCTCGTCCCAGTCCGCCTCGCCCTTGTAGAACTGCGCCCGGGTGCGGCCGTGGACGGTGATCGCCTGGATCCCCGCCGCCTCGGCGCGGGCGGCGAGCTCGGGCGCGTTCTTGGAGTGCTCGTCCCAGCCCAGCCGCATCTTCAGGGTCACCGGGCGGGCGACCCCGTCCACCGTGGCCCGGATCAGGGTCAGGGCGTGGCCCAGGTTGCGCATCAGGGCCGAGCCTGAGAGGCCGCCAGTCACCTCGCGGGCCGGGCAGCCCATGTTGATGTCGATCACATGCGCGCCCGCCGCCTCGGCCAGGCGCGCGCCGGCGGCCATCGGCGCCGCCTCGCGGCCCACCAGCTGCACCACCATCAGCGGCAGGCCCTCGCCCACCGCCGCGCGCCGCACCGCATCGGGCCGTCCGCGGGCCAGCTCGGCGCAGGCGACCATCTCGGTGGCCACGTAAGGGGCGCCCAGCCGCGAGACCAACCGGCGGAACGGCAGGTCGGTGACGCCGGTCATCGGCGCCAGCAGCACCCGTCCCGCGACCCGGACGTCGCCGATGTGGAGAGAGTCGGTCACGACCCCTGCTTAGCCGCCCGCGCCCGCCGGGTGCTGGCCGCATAGATCGGGCTGGAGACCAGGTTGGGCACGTGTTCGCGGGCCTTGGCGGCCAGGGCGGGGTCGTCGCCCAGCACCTCCAGTATGGCCTCGAAGCGCTCGACCACGCCCGGCCGGAACTCGGGCGACGTGAAGATGTAGAGGGCGTCGGTGCGGATGCCGTTCAGCACCATCTCGCCGACCTCTTCCGGCTCCCAGCTCATCTGGTTCAGCGTCGCCAGCACTTCCTCGGACATGTTGAAGCCGCGCGGCGGGGCGGCCGCCGCCGGGCTGGCCTCGGTGACATAGCGGGCCGGACGGGTCTTCTCCCAGTCGCGGATATTGGTGCGCACGCCCCCCGGGCAGAACGCCGAGACACCGATCGGCTCGTCGATCAGCTCGGCGTGCAGCGCCTCCGACAGGCCGACCACGGCGAACTTGGTAGTCACATAGACCCCTGCGCGGCTGTACTGCAGCACCCCGCCCATCGAGGCGGTGTTGACGATATGGCCGCCCTCGCCGTGCGCGCGGATCCTCGGCAGCAGGGTGTGGACCCCGTTGAACACCCCGGTCAGATTGACCTCGACGCCCCAGTCCCAGTCCTCATAGCTGGCCTCGGAGACCGGGGCCGAGATGCCGATGCCGGCGTTGTTGCAGAGCACGTGCACCTTGCCGAACACCCGTTCGGCCTCGTCGGCGGCGGCGGCGTAGGCGGCCCGGTCGGTGACGTCGAGCTCGAGCAGGTGCACCTGCCCCTGGCGTCCGGCCTCGTCGAACCAGGCGCGGGCCTGCTCGATATGATCGTCGCGGACGTCGGCCAGGACGCAGTTCATGCCGGCTTTGGCGAACGCCTTGGCCATGCCGAGCCCGATTCCCGAAGCCCCGCCGGTGATGAAGGCGACCTTGCCCTCGACATGTTGCATCGCGTGTTCCCCATCCCTCTGTCAGGGAGCCTTCTAACTCATCAGGACCATCCCCACGAGGGTCATCCCGAAAGCCGCGGAGGCGCTATCGGGGATCGCAGCAGCCACCGGCCGTCTTTCAACGCAAGCGTTCCAACGCGGTGCGGAACCGGCGCGACAAGGGCGCCTCGGCTCCGCCTTCCAGGCGCAACACGAAGTCGCCCGATCCCACCGCAGTCAGCTCGCGCACGCGAGCGGCGTTCACCAGCCACGAACGGTGGGTCCGCACGAAGCCATGCGGCTCCAACGCCGCGCCCGCCGCCGCCAGGGTGGAGCGCATCAGCGGCCGCCGGCCGTCAGCCAGCACCACCTCGATGTAATTGCCTGCCGAGGACACCGCGACGATGTTCTGCACGGGCGCCCGGATCACCCGGACGCCGTCTTTGATGTCGAACGTCGGTCCTGCCGGCTGAGCTGGCGGGACTCTCCGCTGCTCAAGCTCCCGCAACAGCCAGACCAAGCCCACGAGGATGATGTAGGCGGGGATATCCTTGCGGTACTCGTAGACGAAGTCGAACAGCCGTCCGTGGTAGCGCGAGCCGCCCACGGCATAGGCCCCGATCCGGATCAGCCCCATGCCGAGGATGTGCAGGGACGAGAAAACCACGGACGCGAGCGCATGGATGAGCGCGAACTTCGGCCAGCCTGCGGGGCGTAGCGGGGCCAGCCGCGCTGCGATGTAGGCGACCGGAGCGAAGATCAGGAAGGAGATCCCGCTCGAGGACTCCCAGATCGCGGGCTCGATCCACGCGATCGGATGTCCCATGGCCGCTCGATCCCGCACGGCCGAGAACACATTTTCGGTGTCGATGACGGCGACCAGCAGCGCGAACGCGGCATAGGCCTTGAGGGCGGCGCGCCATGCGACGCCATCCATCCCCATCCACGCGCCGGTCGTCCCACCCGCCGCGCCAAATGTCCCAGCCGGCGCGCCCATGGTCGCTGATCTCTGGAGTTCGGCCCGTGCCGGTGATCGGCTGTGGTCAGGCTCGATGCAAAGGATCAGGCGATGATGTGGGACCTTGGACGCCGGAGCAAGCACGCCGCGCGCCTGGCCGCCGCCGCCGGCGCAGCGCTAGCGCTCACGACGGGCGCGGCCAGGGCGGCCGATCAGTGGAGCGCCTATGGCCATGACGACACCGGCCAGAGGTTCTCGCCGCTGGATCAGATCGACCGCGCCAATGTGACGAAGCTCAAGGTCGCCTGGGTGTTCCACACCGGCGACATCGCCGACGGACGCACCGGCCCCAGAAGCGGCTTCGAGACCACGCCGCTTTTCGTCGGCCAGACGCTGTTTCTGACCACACCGTTCAACCGGATCATCGCCCTGGCCCCCCGAAGCGGACGCCAGCTCTGGGCCTACGATCCGAAGCTCGACCGCTCAGCCTGGTATGGCGACGGATTGATCAACCGCGGGCTGGCGACCTGGGTGGATTCCAGCCGCGGCGTGGGGAGGGCCTGCCAGAGGCGGTTGTTCGAGGCCACACTGGACGCGCGGCTGGTGGCGATCGACGCCAGGACCGGCCAGCCCTGCGCCGACTTCGGGGCGAACGGCCAGGTGAGCCTCAGGGATGTGGAGGGGTACCGCAAGGGCGCCTACCACATGACCTCACCACCTGCGGTGATCGACGGGGTAGTGGTGGTCGGCTCGGCCATCGACGACAACGGCCGCACCGACATGCCGAGCGGCGTCGTGCGCGCCTACGACGCGCGCACCGGCGTCCTGCGCTGGGGCTGGCGGCCGCTGATCCCGACGCGGGGGATGCAGAGTGGCGCGGCCAACGCCTGGTCGATCATGGCGACCGATCCCGCGCGCCACCTGGTGTTCGCGCCCACCGGCAGCGCCAGCCCCGACTACTATGGCGGCATGCGGCCAGGCGATAATCAGTGGGCGGACTCGGTGGTGGCGCTCGACTCCCGGACCGGCAAGCTGGCCTGGGGCTTCCAGCTCGTCCATCACGACCT
>DATCFQ010000244.1:0-2333 GCA_036509495.1 Caulobacteraceae bacterium | reverse complement strand
CCCGGAGGCCGGCGCGAAGGCGATGACGGCCGGCCTGAGGATGGATGATCCGAAGTTCCTCCAGGACTATCTGGTGCGCAATGCGCGCCAACTCGGCATGGCCGGCAAGATCCTCTTCCCCATCCCCGAGCGCGGCCTTTTAGGGCGCCTCTATCGGGTAAAGGCCAGGACCGTGCTCATCTGGGGCGAGAGCGACCGGCTGATCCCACCGACCTACGGTCCGGCCTGGCAGGATGCGATCGCCGGTTCGAGGCTGGTGACCATCCCCGAAGCCGGCCACATGGTCATCATGGAGAGACCCGAGGTCGTCGCCGCGGAGATCGCCGCGCTGATCTGACGGGAGCGCTCTAGAGCAAACTCCGAACCCGTGGAATCACGGGGTCGGAGATGATTTGTTCTAGAATCATATACTTGGAGCGTTTCCTGATCGCCGAACCAGTACCCACTTCGGCGGGAAACGCTCTAACCGCCCGCGTGGCTCCGGGTGAGGACCTCGAGGAAATGGCCGTCCGGGTCGGGGAAATAGACGCCCCGGCCGCCGTCCCGGTGGTTGATCTCGCCTGGCCGTTTCATCATCGGGTCGGCCCAGTGGTCGAGACCCTTGTCGCGGATCCGACCAAGAACGGCGTCGAACTGCGCCTCGTCGATGAGGAAGGCGTAATGCTGCGAGGCGATCGGCGACCCCGTATCGTGGAAGTCCAGCGTCACGCCGTTGTCGAGCGCCACGACCAGGAAGGGCTCGAACGCCTTCGGCGCCGGCCGCCCCAGCATCTCGGCCAGGAAGGTCGCCGAAACCTGCTTGTCACGGCAATAGACGATGGTGTGGTTGAGCTGGGCGGTCATCGGCCGGCCAGACTATTCCGCATATCCCATTTTGCAACCGCGCATCGGAGGCGCGGGACGCCAGGGGGAAAGGGCGCCGAACGTGGCGACGGAGGGGGCTGAAGGGGAGTTGGCGGCCCCGCCGCGTCGGCGGGCGGCGTTCGGGTTCATCTTCGTCAGCGCCATCGCGAGCGCCATGTCGATCGGGATCATGGTCCCTATCCTGCCCAATCTGCTCAAGCAGTTCACGGGCGGCGACACCGCTTCGGCCTCGGAATGGAACGTGGTCTTCGCCACCTGCGGCGGCGTGATGAGCTTCCTTGCCGGCCCGGTCCTGGGCATGCTGTCGGATCGCTGGGGCCGGCGGCCGGTCCTGCTCGTCTCCCTGTTCGGCCTGGGCTTCGACTTCCTGTTCATGGCCTTCGCCCCCAGCCTGGGCTGGCTCTTCGTCGGCCGCCTGATCAGCGGCGCGACCTCGGGCGTCTTTTCCACCGCCAACGCCTATGTCGCCGATGTCACCGCCCCGGAGAACCGCGCCCGGGCCTTCGGCTGGATGGGGGCGGCGTTCAGCATCGGCTTTCTCGCGGGACCCGCGATCGGCGGCATGCTCGGCCAGATCAACCTGCGCGTTCCCTTCATGGCCGCCGCCGCCCTGACCCTCGTCAACGCCCTCTACGGTCTCCTCATCCTGCCCGAATCCCTGCCGCGGGAACGGCGCGTGGCGGCCTTCAGCCTGCGGCGGGCCAATCCGGTCGGTTCGCTCAGGCTGCTGCGCTCCGCCAAGGGCCTGAGCGGGCTCGCGGGCGTCTACTTTCTGAGCCAGCTCGCGCAAATGGTCTGGCCGAGCGTGTTCGTGCTCTACACCGGCTACCGCTACGGCTGGACCCCGGGAACCGTCGGCCTGGTCATGATGGCCGGCGGCGTCATGGGCGTCGGCGTCCAGAGCTTCCTGGTCGGGCCGGTGATCCGCAGGTTCGGGGAGCGCGGCGCCATGCTGGCGGGCGCCGGGGCGGCGGCGCTCGGATTTGGCTGGTACGCCTTTTCGCCCACCGGACTGGCCTACATCGCCGGAATGCCGATCAGTTGCCTGGGGGGATTGATGATCCCGGGCCTTCAGGGCCTCATGACCCGCGGTGTCGGACCGCGTCAACAGGGCCAGCTGCAGGGCGCGAACCAGAGCCTGGCGGGCCTGGCCTCGGTCGTCGGGCCGAGCATTTTCGGCCTCTCCTTCGCCTGGGCGGTGCGCCACCCCGAGGTTCGCCTGCCCGGCCTGCCGATGCTCGAAGCGGCGGCGGCCACCGCCGGCTGCGTGATCCTGGGCCTGTGGCTGTCCCGACGGGACGCCGGAGTCTGACCGGGCTAGGCCGAGATCTGTCGGTCTTCCAATGAGTGTCTTGTGCGCGTCGATTCTGCTGGCATCATGGCGCGGCAGCCCCCTCCATCCCTTCGGGGTCCCCCTCCCCCATTGAAAAATGGGGGAGGATTGAACCGCTCTCAATCCTCCCCCGCTT
>DATCFQ010000243.1:0-2918 GCA_036509495.1 Caulobacteraceae bacterium | reverse complement strand
TCGGGGATATCGGCGTCCCCGCCTTGCGCACCGTCATGGACTTCTCGGCCTGGTTCGAGGTCTTCCTCGGCGGCCGCTGGCGGACCTTCGACGCCCGCCACAACCGGCCCCGGATCGGACGGATCGTGATGGCGCGCGGGCGCGACGCCACCGACGCGGCGATCACCACGGCCTTCGGGCGCGCCGACCTGGCCAGGTTCACGGTGATCACCGAAGAGGTCCCGGAAAGCAGCAGGCCGGTGGACGAGGAACCCTCCCGGCGCAATTCGCAACCGCAGGGCCAGCCGATCGGCGCGGCCGGATAGCGACCGCCGAGGTTGATGCCGCGTCGGAAACCGCCGGCGCCCATGGCGGTTTGGATCGGCGAAGCCGTTATGGAAGCATCGCCATGCAACAGCCGTCGAACCCATCCGCACACGGGCGTGGCGAACAGGATCCGCCTCCGGCCGCCGAACGCGGCAGGCTGAAGGGCGCGCCGCTGGACGGCGTGACCGCCGACAATCCGGCGCATCCAAAGACGCCCGCGGGCGTCCGGCCGCCCCGGCCCGCCGAGCGCTGAGAGGCGCGCCGGCAGGGCAAAGCCGCTGCGACCGGCCGAGCGTCAGATGCGGCCGAGCAGGACCAGGATGATGATGATCACCAGGATGAGGCCGAGGCCGCCGCTCGGATAATAGCCCCAGGAGCGGCTGTGGCCCCAGCTCGGCAGCGCCCCGATCACCGCCAGGATCAGGATGATGATTAGGATGGTCCCCAGCATGGCCGGTCCCTTTTCGAGCCCAGCGAAAGCGCTGGCGCGGCCATAACGGGCGGTCTGGCCCGCAGTTCCGCCGTTGGTGGGGGCGCCGGCGCCTCAGCTCAGTGGTTCCTCGCCGCCGCGGATTTGGCTAGAGCGTGACGTGATCAGGCGCCGGCCGTGTAGCCCGCGCGACAACAGGAGGGGCGCGTGACGGGCAAGAGCGTGGAGTCGCCAGTCTGGGACGACCGGGTGATCTGGAACGTGTGGCTTTCGGCCAACTGGATGCCGACCGTCGCCGCTGCCGACGAGGTGGGACTGTTCGACGCGCTCGAGACCGGTGGGCCGGCCACGGCGGCCGAGTTGGCGGAGCGAACCGGCCTGAACCTGCACGCGCTGATGGGCGTGCTGCCGATGCTCGCCTCGCTCGACCTGCTCAAGGTCCACATCGGCCGCTACCAGCCGACCGAGCCGGCCCGGCTTTATCTGCTGAAAGGCAGCCCCTTCTACTGGGGTCACGCCTTCAGCTTTCACCGGACCAACGTCAACACCATCCGCTATGTCACCGCGCTGAAGGCCCAGCCCGCCGACAACAAGGGGCGTCCGGTCGAGGCCTGGGAGTCCGGCCAACTCAGCGCCGAGATGGCGCGGCCGATCACCGCCTTCATGAACAGCCACTCCATGCCCGCGGCAGGCGGCGTCGCCAGGCACGGCGACTTCGAAGGCGTCAGCCGGCTGCTGGACGTCGGCGGCGGATCGGGATGCTTTTCCATCGCCCTCGCCAGGCGCCACCCTGCCCTGCGCGCCACCGTGATGGAGCTGCCGGCAGTCTGCGCCCTGGCCGTGGAATACGTCGCCGAGGCCGGCCTCTCCGACCGCGTCGACACGGTGACGGTCGACATGTTCCGGCAAGCCTGGCCAAAGGGTTATGACGCGATCTTCATGTCGAATATCGTCCATGACTGGGATATCGACACCAACGCCCAGCTGTTCCGCAGCTCCTTCGAGGCTCTGCCCGCCGGCGGCCGGATCTATCTGCACGAGATGCTGATCGCCGACGATGGCTCGGGCCCCATCTCGTCTGCGGCCTATTCGATGCTGATGCTGGCCGGCACCAAGGGCCGCCAGTACAGCGCCGGCGAGCTGCAGGGCCTCCTGCAAGACGCCGGCTTCGCCGACGTGCGCGTGCAGGACACCTATGGCTATTTCTCCCTGGTGATCGCGACCAAGCGCTGATGTCCAACCTCGTCCCGCCTGCCGACACAGCCGCCATCGCCGCCCAGATCGAGGCCGCGCCGGGCCTGGATCGGCTGCGTGCGCTGATGGGGCCGGACGGGGGCGCCAGCCCTGAGACCCTCGCGGCCGTGCTCGAAGAGGCGGCGAAGTTCTCTGCGGCCTGGCTGGCGCCGCTCAATCCGCGGATGGACCGGGACGGCTGCCGGCTCGAGCACGGCCGCGTGCTCACGGCGGCGGGTCACAAGGAGGCGTGGGCGGCCTATGTGGCGGCGGGTTGGCCGGGGATCGACCAGCCGCCGGAGCTGGGCGGCGCGGGCCTGCCGCTGGTGGTCCTGGCCGCCTGCACCGAGATCTTCGATCGCGGCTCGGTCGCCTTCGGCATGGCGCCCACCGGCCTAAGGGCCGCGGCCCGGCTGATCGCCGCCCACGCCGACGAGGCGATCAAGGCCGAGTGGCTGGCGAAACTGGTGTCGGGCGAATGGGCCGCGACCATCTGCATTTCCGAAGCCGAGGCCGGTTCGGACGCCGGCCGCATCCGCACCCTGGCCGAACCCGACGGCGAGGGCGGCTGGCGGGTCACCGGCGAGAAGATGTGGATCTCCTATGGCGACCACGACCTGTCGCCCCGCATCGGCCACTGCCTGCTGGCCCGGACCCCGGGCGGGGCGCCGGGCGGGGCCGGCCTCAGCCTGTTCCTGGTCCCGAACCGCATCGACGGCCAGGACAACGCCATCGTCATCCGCCGCCTGGAGGAGAAGCTCGGCCTGCACGGCTCGCCCACCTGCGCCATGGGCTTCGAGGGCTCCAGGGCGCACCTGATCGGGCTCGAGGGCCGGGGTCTGGCCCAGCTTTTCACCATGATCGCGCCCATGCGGCTGATGGTGTCGGTGCAGGGCCTGACCATCGCCGCCGGCGCCGCCGACGTCGCCCTGGGCTATGCGGAGGAGCG
>DATCFQ010000242.1:0-2182 GCA_036509495.1 Caulobacteraceae bacterium | reverse complement strand
TCCTCCTTGACGTCGCCGGCGGTCTGGGCCGCTGCATAGGCGGACCTGGCGGCGGCGAGCGCCGCCTCCAGATGGGCCAGCCCCGCGGGGGTAACCAGGTTCGGATGGGTCGAGATCGGGCGGTCCGGCAGATTGGCGGCGGCCGCCTCGCCGTCCTCTTCCCTGGTGAAGGCCACACTCATTCCTGCCTCCCCTGTAGCGCAGCCTTGCGAGCCGGCCAAACCTCAAGCCTCGGCGCGCCGCTCCGGTTCCGCACCGGCATCCCCTCCCCGCGGGGGCCGAAGCGTGCTTTATCAGTGGACCTTATTTCTCCCAGTTCGAGACGCCCATGAGCATGACCCAGACCCGCCCTGCCGAGGCCAAAGCCGAGGCCTTCGTCGAGGCTGTGATCCGCTTCACCGACCCGGCCAGCGCCGGCGCGGTGCTGCACACGGACGATCACGACAGTTCGACCTTCCAGCTGATCCCCAAGACCGTGCGCATAACCAACGCGCGCACCGCCGCCGAACCCCTCAGCTTCGAGGCCAACGGCTTCACCCTCGTCGACGCGCCCGTCGAAATCGACTTCCTGGACCGCACCCAGGTGGAGCAGCGCTACTACCCCGAGGCCCAGCGCATCGTGCGCGAGCTGACCGGCGCCAGCGAGGTCATCGCCTTCCTGGACCTCGTGCGCAGCGAGGTGCGCGAGGAAGGGATCGAGCCGGCCAACAATGCCCACATCGACTTCGACGGCTCCAGCATCGAGGCTTGGGTGCGCGCCCTGCGCCCGGACGACGCCGAGCGGCTGCTGGCCAAGCGCATGGTCAACATGAACCTGTGGCGGCCGATCCGCCCGGTCGAGCGCATGCCGCTGGCGATCTGCGACGCCTCCAGCGTCTCACGCGCCGATCTGGTCCGCACCATCATCGGCCACAAGGAAGGCGACCAGAAGACGCCCTACGCCGGTTTCAACCTGGCCTACAATCCAGACCAGCGCTGGTTCTACTATCCGGCGATGCAGCCCAACGAGGTGCTGGCCTTCAAGATCTACGACAGCGAGATGCAGCGGCCGCACCTGACCGCCCATACCGCCTTCGTGGACCCGACCTCGCGGCCGGGTGCGCCCACGCGCCTGTCGCACGAAATCCGCACCATCGCCTTCTTCGACTGACTGTCCCCGGGGGCGTCACCGCGCCGCACGCCGCGCCCGATTCACCGCCCCGTCGAGTTCCTGCAGGAAGCGCGAGCGGTCGCCGGGCGCGAAGGGCCGCGGGCCGCCGGTCACTTCGCCCATCGAGCGCAGGTGTTCGCCGATGCTGCGCGAGGCCAGGGCCGCGCCGATGTTATCGGCGGTGAACGGCCGGCCGGTCGGATGCAGAGCCTGGGCGCCGCCGGCCAGGGCGCGCTGCGCCAGCGGTATGTCGGAGGTGATCACCAGGTCTCCGGCCCCGGCGCGCTCGGCGATCCAGTCGTCGGCGGCGTCTGGCCCCGCGTCGACCACGACCCGGGAGACCAGGGGATCCTGCGGCGTGCGGATCCAGCTGTTGGAGACCACGAAGACCTGCAGCCGATAGCGCCCAGCGACCCGATAGACCTCGTCCTTCACCGGACAGGCGTCGGCGTCGACATAGAGGATGGTCATGGGGCGGCCGCTCTTGCAGCCGCCGGGGGTTCATCGTGGTCGGCGACCACGGCCCGGGTCACCGCCGCAATCAGCGCCTGGCGCTCCGGGATCGGGCGGCGGGTGGAGGCGATCATCACCGCGACGGCGTAGGTCCGGCCGTCGGGGGCGGTGATCAGACCCACGTCGTTGTAGCCGGTCGAGAGATCGCCGAGGTCCTGGCCGGTGCCGGTCTTGTGGGCGATGCTCCAGCCTGGCCCGAGGCCCGCCGGCAGGCGCGCCGGCCCCGTCTGGGTCTGGCCCAGGATCTCCAGGAAGCGCAGGGTCATGGCCGGGCCGAGCAGCTCGCCGCGCTTCAGCCGGGCCAGGGCGCCCGTGATCGCGCGCGGGTCCGCGCCATCGGCTGGATCGTCGAGATAGCGCTGCAGCGCCCGCACCCTTTTCGGCATCGGCACGGCGTCCCGCGCCGTCCAGAAGCCGCGCCCGAACGAATAGTCCGGCTTCCAGCGCACCGCCGCGATGCGGGTCTCCAGTTCGCGCTCCGCCGGCGAGGCGCGGATCCCGAGGATGTGGCGGGCCAGC
>DATCFQ010000241.1:0-3039 GCA_036509495.1 Caulobacteraceae bacterium | reverse complement strand
GCTGATCTCGGCCGAGGCCATCATCTCGGGGGTGGTCATGATGGCCCCGAGGGGATTCTCTCGGGCCATTTCGTCCCACGACTTATCTCGCCACGCGTCCCAAATCTCCGGCATACTCTGTCCTCCAGCCTTCCAGCCTATAGTGGAAGTCTCGGAATTCAATCGGAAATCCGGTATCCGACCCCTGCGCCACCTGGCGGCGACGCCGCAAGCGTCAGAGCTGACGCCAAAACGCGCCGGGGTGGACAGTAGGCTCCGTCGCGCGCGCAACCGTCCCTTGATGGCGTCGCTCTGCGCCTGACCCTGACGGGGGACGCCCCACGCCGCCAGCTGCCGTTTTGAAGTGCTGAGTGGATGTCGGCGGGCATCGTCTCGTACATGTCGCTTCCAACGCCCGGTCGGACCTGGGGGATCTAACCATCGCGCGAGCCATCGGCGCCCAGCTGCGCCATGACCCAGAGCACGACGGCGTTGCAATAGCCGTCGGCTATTACAGGATGCCGGCGCGCAGAAGGTCGTGCACGTGTAGAACGCCAACCGGACGATCGTGCTCTATGGCAAATACGACGGTGACCCGGGGCGAGGAGTGGTTCATCATCTTGAGCGCCTCAGCAGCGAGCAGGTCCGGCGACACCGTCTTCGGTGTGCGGGTCATGACCTCTGCCGCGGTCAAGAACGGCAGGCCGTCTATGTGACGTCTAAGGTCGCCATCGGTGATGACTCCTCGCAGTCGCTGGTGTTCATCGCACACTGCCGCGCAGCCGAACCGCTTCTGGGTCATGACCAAGAGAACCTCTGGCATTGGCATAAACGACTGCACGAGAGGCAAGTCGTCGCCGGTATGCATGAGATCGGCGACGGTGGTCAGAAACGAGCCTATGCTGCCGCCTGGGTGTAACAGGCGGAATTCTTGCGCCGTGAAACCCCGCCTCTCAAGCAAAGCGACCGCCATGGCATCCCCCAGCGCGAGCTGAAGGGTCGTAGATGTTGTTGGCACGCACACTTTCTCGGTAGCTTCCGGTGCGCTCGGCAAGACCAAACAAACGTCTGCAGCCCTTCCCAATGTACTCTGAGGTGAACCCGTAACCGCAATCAGCGGAATTGAAAATCGCTTAGTGTACGCTAGTGTATCGGCAAGCTCGCACACCTCGCCGGATTTGGAGAGCACCAAGACCAAATCGTCCTTGGTGATCATGCCAAGATCGCCGTGGCTAGCCTCAGCCAGATGCACGAAGGTTGACGGCGTGCCCGTGGAAGCAAGGGTGGCGGCGATCTTCTGAGCAACGTGGCCTGACTTTCCGACGCCCATGCAGACCACCTTGCCCCTGGTTCCTACGAGCTTTTCGATGGTCTTGCCAAATGTGGATCCGAGTTCCTCGCTGAGCCGTCTTAGCGCGCTCGCCTCAATGGCGAGAACCCGCCGGCCCACTGCCAGCGCATCGAAGCCGGGCCCGTCAAACTGCCGCGCTCCTAAAGGCGGGTTGATAAGCCGCGCCACGTCGGCTCGCTCCAGGCACGGCGGGGTTGGGCCGAATCCGGGAGGGCCTGACACTGCTACTTGAGCCATGAGCCAGACGCTAGAATGCCCCTTGAGGCCGCGCAAGGTCGCCGTGTTCACCGCCGCGTTTGCCGGTAGAGGGTCAGTTTGAAATTGGGCGCCGTTGACATTCGGTAGCATCAAACGGCGATGCGCCTTAACCTGAGCGGATGCCGACATATCGCTTCGAGATTCAGCTAGAGTCCACCCCGTCCGCGCCCCCGCCGGAAGCGCCCTATGTGTTCGAAAGCAACAACAATGCAGCCGCGACAGCCGTGGCCGAAGCCTTAGCTAAGCAGCTAAGGCTCGGCCTGATTGGGAAGCTCATTGGTCCCGATGGCTCCATCCTCTGGATGGGCGCACCAGACAGACGCCTGTGACCAAGCCTTCGTCCCGCAGCCGCGATGCTAGCCAATTCGTCTAGCTCACCGCTGACATGGCGACGTCGCTCATGCGCTTCACTGCGGACGGGTGGTGTCGGCAGAAAGTGTAAGGCGAGCCTTCGCGATTTGGCCGAGCGAATTCATGAGAGCTTGAGCGGTTTCCGGCGAAAGCATCCCGCAGAACGCTGGAACCAGCGTCAGCTCTCCAGAAACTGTGTCCGGCGCAACGCTGTCAAATCTGATTAGGATCGCCTTCGGAGTCGAGGAAATGACGAAGCGTTCAACGACTATCGCCGCGGGCAACGGGTAGGGCGCGCATCGCACATCCGCTTGGATCTGCGGGGATTTGTCGGCGGCTTGATCGCTCATGGCATCGCTCCTGGCGATCCATACTACCGCTAGCGATTACGTCGTAAATGGGCAATTCCCGTTGTAATTCAATGTGGGAACGAGGCACGCCTTTGACAACTGTGACGCCAGCCGGTTGCGAACGCCCGGTGTCCCGCTGCGGCTAGGCTCCGGCGTACATTCTTTCGCGGAACAACGGTCTGCCGGATCGGTTGGATCCTCCGTGCCGCAGGCGAGTGGCGTTTAGCTGCGGCCTCTGCGTCGCAAGCTCACTATCTGAGGCCTTGGCACTATGTCCGCCGGGGGCATTTGGTTGTGCCAATTTCATACTGATCCACTCCCAGCTTGCCTGGTCGGTGTTCACTGGCTACCCCGACTGCGGTCGGGAGCGGAGCGTAATGAAGCCCAACGCCATCGTGGAAGTTCAGGCGCCAAGCGGGGCCGTGGTCCGCATCGGCAACGCCTTGCCGCTGACCGTCATCGCCGGCCCTTGCGCCATGGAGAGCCGCGCGCACGCCCTGGAAACCGCCCAGGCGCTGAAGGAGATCGCTGTCAGGCTGGGGGTCGGGCTGATCTACAAGAGCTCGTTCGACAAGGCCAACCGCACTTCCGCCCGTGCTGGGCGCGGGATGGGCCTGAAGGCGGCGCTGCCGGTGTTCGCCGAGATCCGCGAGAGCCTGGGCCTGCCCACGGTGACCGACGTGCACGAGAACGATCAGTGCGCCGCCGTGGCCGAGGCCGTGGACGTGCTGCAGATCCCCGCCTTCCTGA
>DATCFQ010000240.1:0-4493 GCA_036509495.1 Caulobacteraceae bacterium | reverse complement strand
TTCATCGGCACGGCGACGGCGGTCGCGCGGACATCCCTGCAGAAGGCGCTGGGCCGGTACCTGCCCGAGCTTCCGCACGCCGGTGACCTGGAGATGTGGCTGCGCTTCGCCCAGGCTGGCGCGATCACCTATGTGCGCGCACCTCAGGCGGTCTACCGGCGGCACGAGTCCAACATGTCCAAGGGCTACGACGCCAAGGCCGACTTCGATCAATGCGTCGCCGCCTTCCGCCTGCACCTGGACGCCATCCGCACCACCGCTCGCTACGGGCCGTCGCTGGCGATCCGCATCGACGAGATCTTCGTCGAGAAGGCGGCCGCTATCGCCATCCCGGGCGGGGCGCAGCAACCCGCGCCGTTTTCGTTTTTCCCGATCCGTCCGCCGCCGCCGGTCGGCGTGATCCTGGGCCCCCGATCCGATGTGGAGCCGCTGGTCGCAGCGGTGCGCCAGGCGCTGCCTCGCGGCGAGATCCTGCCGGCCGCCGCTGGCGTCGGCTGGGCGGCTCTGGCGGCCAGCTCGCCGTTCGAGCATTTCCTCGCCATCGACGGCGATGCCGGCCCGACCGCGGGGCAGATCCTGGCGCTGACCAGACGGCTGGACGCCGAACCGGACCGCGCCCACGGCCTCTGCGGCGGGCGGCTCGAGTTGACCCATGACGCCCTCGCCGTCCGAGCCCCGATGCGGGGGCTCGATGGCCCCGTCAGTTTCCTGACCGGCGTGCTCGCCTTCTCGAAGGGCCAGGCCGTTGCAGCCCGGCGCCTGATGCATCGCCTTGAAGCGTCCGGCTTCGCCGAACCTGCCGGGGATGACGACATCCTCATCAGCTGCGCCGGGACGAAGCCTCCGATCTGCCACGCCATCGGAGAGGCGACCGGCCTGCGCGAGGCGCCCGATGCCCGCCCCTCGGTCCTGGACCTCCGCGACGCTCAGCGCGGCGAGGTCCTGGCTGGCCTGCTGCGGCTGGACGCGATCGCCACCTTCAAGCCGATGACGGCGCGCGCGGGCCCGTGGGGGCGCGGCCGGCGATCGGCTCCCGGCGTGCTTCCGCCCGGTCAGCCTTAACGCCGTCTTACCGATCCACCAGCTAGCACGGGCGAAACTCGGAGGCGCCTGTGGCTCGAGATCTGTCCGGCATGCATGTCGCCGTCCTGATGGGCGGTCTCTCGTCCGAGCGGGAGGTGTCGCTGTCGACCGGGGCCGGCTGCGTCGCGGCGCTGGAACGGCTAGGGGCGAAGGTGTCGCCAGTGGATGTCGGCCGCGACGTCGCCGAGGTGCTGGGGCGGCTGAAGCCCGAGGTGGCGCTGAACGTCCTGCACGGCCGCTGGGGCGAGGACGGCTGCATGCAGGGCGTGCTGGAGATGCTGGACCTGCCCTATACCCATTCCGGCGTGCTGGCCTCGGCCCTGGCGATGGACAAGGCCAAGGCCAAGGCGGTGCTGGCCGCCGCCGGCATCCCGGTGCCGGGCGGGGGCCTCTACAATCGCTTCGAAGCGGCCCGCGAGCACGTCATGGCGCCGCCCTATGTAGTGAAGCCCAACGCCGAGGGCTCGTCGGTCGGGGTGTTCCTGGTGTTCGACGGGGCCAACCGGCCGCCGCAGGAGCTGGCCCAGCCGAGCTGGACGTTCGGCGAAGCGGTGATGATCGAGCCCTATATCGCCGGCAAGGAGCTGGCCGTGGCGGTGCTGGGCGATCGGGCCCTGGCGGTCACCGAGATCGTGCCGCGCACGGGCTTCTACGACTACGAGGCCAAGTACGGCGAGGGCGGCTCCTCGCACGTGCTGCCGGCCCCGATCCCGGCCGCTGTCGCCGAGCGGGCCATGCGCATCGCCGAGCAGGCCCACGCAGCTCTGGGTTGCCGCGGCGTTACCCGCAGCGACTTCCGTTATGACGATATTAAGGACGTGCTGGTCCTTTTGGAGGTCAACACCCAGCCCGGCATGACGCCCACCTCGCTCGTCCCCGAGCAGGCCGCCTATTCCGGAATGGACTACGACAACCTGGTCAAGTGGATCGTGGAGGACGCTTCATGCCCGCGATAGTGCGGGGCGGGCCTCGGGCAGCTGTTGCGAGGTCTCAGCCCAAGCCGGCGAGCCGGTCGCGCTCGCGTGCGGGCGCGCGGGCGCCGACCTATGCCCCGGCCAAGATCCGGGCGGGGCAGCGCATCGGCCTCAAGCCCTGCTGGGCGCTGGCGGTGTCGGCGGGGCTGGTCGCCCTGGGCCTGATCGCCGCCCTGGTCACCGGCGACCGTTTTCAGCGCCTGATGGCCAAGACCGAGCATGGCGCGGCGGTGCGCCTCGCCGGCGTCGGCTTCCGGGTCGACGACGTGCATGTCGAGGGCGCGACGCGCGAGGCGGCGGCCGACATCCTGCGCGCCTCGGGGCTGCAGCGGAACGAGCCGATCCTCGGGGTCGACCTCAAGGCCCTGCGCGGCCGCATCGAGCAGGTCGGCTGGGTCAAGAGCGCCCGCGTGGTGCGGCTGCTGCCCGACGCGGTGGTGATCTCGGTGGTCCAGCGCGACGCGGCGGCGGTCTGGCAGCATGACGGCCGTTCCCTGGTGGTCGACGGCCAGGGCCGCCCGATCCCGGAAGCCAATTCCGCAGAATTCGCCGAACTGCCGCTGGTGGTGGGCGAGGGGGCCAACCTCACCGCGCCCTTGATCCTGCCGATGATCCGGGCGCGGCCGCGGCTGATGCAGCGGCTGGAGGCCCTGGTGCGGGTCGACGACCGGCGCTGGGACCTGCGGCTGAAGGATGGCGGGCTGATCCAGCTGCCGGCGACGGGCGAGGAGTCGGCCCTGATCCAGCTCGATGGGCTGGATCAGAAGGCCAGGATCCTGGACCTGGGGTTCTCGCGCATCGATCTGCGCGATCCCGACATGGTGGCCGTCAGGCCGAAGGATCCAGGCGCGCCGGGCGGCGCGCCGCAGCAAGTTTCGGGTGCGTAAACGTCCCGCGAAGCGAGGCGTCGGAAGTTTCAGTGAGACGACCGAGAATCGGTCAAGGGGATTGGGCAAATGTCGCGTTTAGAGGACCTCCGCCAGGCGCGTGACGGACTGAAAGTCTTGACGACCGGCCGACAACAGCACGTCGCCGCCGTGGATCTCGGCGCCTCCAAGGTCGCTTGCTTCATCATGCGCCCCGACGGGGTGAACCGCGCCGGCCGCACCCTGCAGACCGTGGGCGTCGGCTATGTGCAGTCGCGCGGCGTGCGTGCGGGCATGATCGTCGATCCCGAACAGGCCGTTGAGGCCATCGCCCAGGCGGTCGAGCGGGCCGAGGCCATGGCCGGGGTGTCGGTGTCGGGCGTCACCGTGGCCACCTCCGGCGGCCAGCTGCAGAGCTGCCGGGTGTCCAGCTCGGTGTCGCTCGGGGCCCGCCCGATCGTCGAGGCCGACTGCTCGCGCGCCATCGCCGCGGCGGTGGCCCAGGTGCGCAACCCGGCCCGGCGGCCGATCCACCTTCTGCCCATCTCCTGGTCGGTCGACGCCCAGAAGGGCGTGCACGATCCGCGCTCGATGTTCGGCCGGGTGCTGGGGCTCGAACTGCTGGTGGTCTCCATCGGCGTCGCGGCCTTCAACACCCTGGGCCACTGCGTCGAGCGGGCGCACCTCCAGTTCGAAGGCGCAGTCGCATCTCCCTTCTGCTCGGCCCTGTCCGCGCTCGAGGACGACGAGATGGAGCTCGGCTGCATGTGCGTCGACATGGGCGGCGGCTCGACCTCGGTGGCGGTGTTCTCGGGCGGCGCCCTGGTGCACATCGACAGCCTGCCGATCGGCGGCCAGCACGTGACCAGCGACATCGCCCGGGGCCTGTCGACCACCACGGCCGGGGCCGAACGGATCAAGACCCTGCACGGCTCGGCCATCGCTTCGGCCAATGAAGACCGCGAGATGATCGAGGCCCCGCCGCGCGGCGACGACGAAGGCGCCGGCCCGGTGGTCGCGCCGCGCTCGCTGCTCAAGGGCGTCATCGCGCCCAGGGTCGAGGAGACCTTCGAGCTGCTGCGCGACCGGCTGAAGGCCTCCGGCGTCAACCTCGACCCCAGCGCCGGCATGGTGCTGACCGGCGGCGCCAGCCAGCTGGCCGGCGTGCGCGAGGTCGCCGTGCGGGTGTTCGACCGCTCGGTGCGCCAGGGACGTCCGCGCCGGACGCCGCACCTGGCCGACGCCGCGTCCGGGCCGGCCTTCTGCGCCGCCGCCGGGGTGCTTCAGCGCGCCGCCTTCGGCCCGCGCGAGGCGGTGTCGACGGAATCCCTGGTCAACGGCAAGCCCCGGCCGCCCAGCGCCTACGACGGCGCGCCGCCCCTGCTGCGGGCCTGGGGCTGGCTGAAAGAGAACATCTAGCCCGAGTCCATGGAGCCTACGCGCCCGCTCGGCTAAGCTCCCCGGCCAGTAACGCGGGAGAATGTCATGATCCGATGGACGCTGAGGATCGCGGCGGGCCTGATGGCGCTGGCGGCGGCGGGCTCGGCCATGGCCCAGCAGGGCTTCGGCG
>DATCFQ010000239.1:0-11671 GCA_036509495.1 Caulobacteraceae bacterium | reverse complement strand
CCGTGTAGCCCGACTGGGCGCCGCGGGAAGCGATCGAGCCGGCCCCCAGGGCGACGCTGTTGGCCGCCGTGACGCTGGCCCCCTGGCCGATCGCCGTGCCGCCGAGCGCGCTCGCCGTCGAGCCCTGGCCGAGGGCCAGCGAATTGACTCCCGACGCCGTCGCGCCGCCACCGAAGGCCGAGCTGTTGTTCCCCGAGGCGACCGCCATATTGCCGACCGCGGTGGTGGGATCTCCCGTGGCCTGGGCGCCCGCCCCGAGCGCGACCGCCCCTGGCCCCGACGCGTTGGCCCCGTTGCCGACCGCAAGCGAATCCTGCCCGCTCGCCGAGGCGCCTTGACCACCGGCATAGGCGCCGTCGCCGCTGGCGCTGGGACCCGCCAATCCCTGGGAGTTGCCGCCCACGGCGTCGCCCTGCTGAGCGGCGACCGAAAGGACGGCGGCGTTCAGCTGATCCACATTGACGGCGTCGGTTCCCATCACCCCGGCCGCGACATTGACCAGGCGCCGCTCGGCCCCCGGCGCGCCGAACGACACCGTATTGGCCTGGGTGGCCGCCGAGCCCTGGCCGATCGCCACGGAACTGGCGGCGGAAGCGACCGCTCCCTGTCCGACGGCCGTGGCTTTTTGGGCGCCGGCGCTGGAGCCTTGTCCGAGCGCCGTGGCGCCCTGGGCGTCGGCGCTGCTCCCCTGGCCGACGGTGGTGGCGTTCTTGGCGTTGGCCAAGGCGCCTTGGCCGACCGCTGTGGCGTTGGCCTCCCCGGCGCCGCTGGCGCCCGCCTGGGCGCCCTGGCCGATGGCCGTCGCGCCGGCATTGAAGAAGCTCGAGTACGGATACCTGCTGGCGGGGAACAGAGCGCGGTTCACCACGCCATGGTTGGTCTCGGTGTCGTAGAAATCGATGTAGGAGGAGTCATAGTCGGGGCTTGAGGGATCCCGCGTCACCGGCGGCGGCACGATGATGTCGCCGTTGGGATTTCCCCCGGCGAAGGCCCCGTCGCCGAAGGCCGAGCTGTCGGTTCCCGTCGCGTAGCCGTTGGTTCCGTAGACGAGGCTGCCGCCGCCATGCTGGATGTAGTTGCTCATCGTGCCGAACTCGGTCTGCTTGCGATACTCGAGTGGGGCGGTGTCCATACAATTGTCGGTGCCGGGCGAGTAGGCGAAGTTGGCGCCATACAGACTGCAGACCTTCACGTATTCGACCGGCATGGCCGAGGCGCTCGAGACGCCGAACATCAGGCCGGCCCCACAGAGGACGGAAACGCCCAGCAGCAGCCGCTGCCGGAAGCGATGCGATAAGTTCATGACTGTGCCCCTTGGTGAATCTCGACGAAACCCTACTTGGCTACGGCCAAGTATATGGATGTCAGCCTCCCGGGGCGAATTCTACTAGTAGTTTTGGCGTGAGCATAGCCGGAATTGCTGGCCAATATTGGGACACTGGCGTTATTCCACTCTATGGAGCCGGTTCGTCCAAGTAACGTCGCTGGATGTGCCGCTTGAAGGCGTCCGTCGCCAGGGGTGCGCCGGTCGCCTGGGCGACCAGGTCCTTGAACGACACCAGGCTCGCCCGTTCGTGCACCCTCGCCCGCGCCCAGGCGAAGTAGGGGCCGAAGTCGCCGCGGGCGAGGGCCGGGCGAATCTCCGGATCGTCGGCCGTGGCGCGTTCGAACAGCTGGGCGGCGAGCAGGGCGCCCATGGCGTAGTTGGGGAAATAGCCGATGTAGCCGGCGGACCAGTGGATGTCCTGCAGACACCCCTGCGCCAGGCTGGGCGGGCGGCGGGCGAACATGGCCTCGAAGGCGTCGTCCCAGGCGCCGGGCAGGTCGTCGACCGGGAGGTCGCCCGACAACAGCGCCTTCTCGATCCGGTAGCGCAGGATCACGTGCAGCGGATAGGAGATCTCGTCGGCGTTCACCCGGATGTAGTCCCGGTCCAGCCGCCGGGTCGCGTTCAGCACATTGGCGACCCCATAGGGAGCCGGATCGCCGCCCAGGGCGTCGGCCATCAGGGGCGCCAGGAACTGGAGGAACTCGCGGCTGCGGCCGGCGATCATCTCCAGCGACAGCGACTGGCTTTCGTGCACGCTCATGCCCCGGGCCATGCCGCCGGGACGGAAGGCGAAGGCGCGGGGCAGATTGGCCTCGTACATGGAGTGCCCGGCCTCGTGCAGGGTGGCCATGATCGAATAGCGGACGTCGTCCACGTCGTAGCGGGTGGTGAAGCGTACGTCGCCCGGGCTGTGCGGCACCGAGAAAGGGTGCGGGGCGGAGTCGATGCGAAAGCCGTCCGGGTCATGGCCGACGACCAGGGCGAGGCGATGCGAGAGAGCCGCCTGGCGCAGGGTCGGGGAGGGCGGATAGGGGATCGGATCGGGCCAGCCGGCCTGCCGTTCCAGCACCTCGGCGATCAGCGGCGGCAGGGCTCCTGCGAGATCGGCGAAGATCGGGTCGACCAGGGCTTCGCCGACGCCGGGATCGTATTCGTCCATCAGGGCGCCGTAAGGCGTCGTCCCCAGCGCTCCGGCCTTGGCGGCGGCGATCTCGCGCACCACCTCCAGCAGCGCCTTGAAGGGCCCTGAGAAGCTCTTGAAGTCGTTCTCCGGCTTGGCCCGGGTCCACACCGCCTGCAGCTGCTGGCTCATGCGGGCCTTTGCCGCCTGCAGGTCCTTGGGGACGGCGGCGGCGTGCACCCAGGCGTGACGCATCTCCTTGAGGTCCGCCTGCTCCTCGGGCTCCAGCCGGTGCGCCAGCTCCTCGGCCTCGGACAGTTCCTCCCCCACGCCTTCGCCGCCGATCAGGTCGGCCGACACCTCGGTCAGGGCCGCCATCTGCTCGCTGCGCGCCCAGGCGCCGCCGGGCGGCATGTGGGTCTGGGCATCCCAGTTCAGCATCTGGCCGGCGGCCGCCAGCTTGCCGGCGGTGGCGAACCGGTGGACGACGCGGGCGTAGGGGTCGGGTTGCGGTGAGGGCGCGCTCATGTCCAAGCAGCATCATCGCCGCGTGGGCGACGTCAATGGGTCGTCCTCAGAGGGCGCCGCCGTCCGTGAAAACCACGCCCTTCTCGGTGACGATGACGTCCATCGGGATGTCGTGGTCCTGGGGGAAGATGGTGTCCAGCCGCGAGAGTTCGAAGCCGACCCCGATCTTCAGCGGCGGCGTCTCGAAGAGGGCGATGGTGCGGTCGTAGAAGCCGGCGCCATACCCCAGCCGGTAGCCGCGCGCGTCGAAGCCGACCAGCGGGATCAACAGGGCAGCCGGCTGCACCGAGATGCCCTCGGCCGGGTGCATGATGTTCCAGACGCCGGCTTCCATCCGGGCCCCTGGCGTCCAGGGCCGGAATTCGAGCGGGTGGTTCTTATGCAGCACCACCGGCAGGGAGACCTGGCCGCCGGCCTCGATCACCTGGCGCATCAGGGGGATGCAGTCGTACTCGCGCCGGAACGGCCAATAGCAGCCCAGCGAGCCGAACGCGGCGGCCGGGAAGCGGGCCGTCAGGGTCTCGGCGATGGCGGCGCTGGCCGCCTTGTGCTCGTCCAGCGGCAAGGCCATGCGCGCCTCGATCAGCCGTGCGCGCTCGACCTTGCGCCAGGCCCTGAGGTCGAATTCGGGAACGCCCATGGAATCACCTGCGTCGGCGGGCCCCTCCGCTGATGGGAGGGGCCGCCAGTGAACGCTAGGACAGGCCGATGATGCGGCCGTCAGGCTCGACGTACATGCCTTCCGCCGACGGGACGCGCGGCAGGCCCGGCATGGTCATGATGTCCCCGCAGATGGCCACCACGAACTCCGCGCCGGCCGAGAGGCGGACTTCCCGCACCTGCAGCACGTGGCCCTCCGGCGCGCCGAGCAGCTCGGGGTTGGTGGAGTTGGAGTACTGGGTCTTGGCGACGCAGATCGGCAGGTTGCCGAAGCCCATCTTCTCCAGCTCGGCCAGGCGGTCGGTCACGGCCTTGGTCGGGGCCACTTCGCCCGCGTGGTAGATCTCAGTGGCGATGGTCTCGATCTTCTTCAGCAGCGGCATATCGTCGGGGTAGAGCGGCTTGAAGTCGGCGGCGCCTTTGTCGATGAGGTCGACGACCGTGCGGGCGAGATCCTCGGCGCCGGCGCCGCCCTGGCCCCAGTGCTTGCAGAGCACGGCGGTGGCGCCGAGCTTCTTGCATCCGTCCATGATGGCCTGGACCTCCGCCTCGGTATCGGCGGTGAAGTGGTTGATCGCCACCACCGGCGGCACGCCGAACTTCTTCACGTTCTCAATATGGCGGGCCAGATTGGCCATGCCCTTGGTGACGGCCTCCACGTTCTCCGGGCCCAGTTCCTTCTTGGGAACCCCGCCGTGCATCTTCAGCGCCCGCACGGTGGCCACGATCACCACCGCATCAGGCTTGAGGCCGGCCTTGCGGCATTTGATGTCGAAGAACTTTTCCGCGCCCAGGTCGGCGCCGAAGCCGGCTTCGGTCACCACATAGTCGGCGACGCCGAGGCCGAGCTTGGTGGCGATCACCGAGTTGCAGCCGTGGGCGATGTTGGCGAACGGGCCGCCGTGCACGAACACGGGGTTGTTCTCCAGCGTCTGGACCAGGTTCGGCTTCAGCGCGTCCTTGAGAATCGCGGTCATGGCGCCGGTCGCCTTGAGTTCGCTGGCGCGCACCGGCTTACGGTCGCGGGTGGAGGCGACGATGATGTTGTTGATCCGCCGGGTCAGGTCCTCCATCGAAGTCGACAGGCACAGGATGGCCATGATCTCGGAGGCGACGGTGATGTCGAAGCCGTCCTCGCGAGGATAGCCATTGGCCACGCCGCCCAGGGAATCGACGACCTGGCGCAGCGCCCGGTCGTTCATGTCCATGCAGCGCCGCCAGGTGATCCGGCGGGTGTCGATGTTGAGTTCGTTGCCCCAGTAGACGTGGTTGTCGAGCATGGCCGCCAGCAGGTTGTTGGCGATGCCGATGGCGTGGAAGTCGCCGGTGAAGTGCAGGTTCAGCTCGTCCATCGGGACCACCTGGGCGTAGCCGCCGCCGGCCGCGCCGCCCTTGACCCCGAAGCAGGGACCGAGGCTGGGTTCGCGCAGGCAGATGGCGGTCCTCTTGCCGATGCGGTTCAGGGCGTCGCCGAGGCCGACCGTGGTGGTGGTCTTGCCCTCGCCGGCTGGCGTCGGGTTGATCGCCGTCACCAGGATCAGCTTGCCCTGTTTGGGGCTGGCCAGCTTCTCCTCGACGAAGTCCATGGTGATCTTCGCCTTGTAGTGCCCGAAAGGCTCTACGCTCGAGGCCGGGATATCGAGACGGTCGGCGATCTGCTGGATCGGCTTCATCGTCGCGGCCTGGGCGATCTCCCAATCGGTCTTCGGCTTGTCGGTCATCTGTGTCAGCTTCCAATCGTTGCGGCGCGCGAAGGCCGGCCCTTGGCCTTCGGACATCGGGAAAAGGGGACGGACCGCACGTCCGCCGCAGGTGCTATGCCGAACAGCCGCCGCCCTGGTCAACCATCGGTGCGCGCTGGTAAGCTCCATCCGGGCCGTTCTGGGAGAATAACGACATGCGTAAGCTTGTTTTGGCTGCCGCCTCCGGCGCGGCGCTCCTGCTTCTCGGCGCGGGCCTGGGCGTAGCCGCCGAAGCCATCCCGGCCTATGTCGACTCCGCCGTCGCCGACAGCGCCCGCCCCGACGCGGACCGGATGCGCGATCCGCAGCGCAAGCCTGCCCAGGTGCTGAGCTTCGCCGGCGTGCGGCCCGGCGAAAAGGTCGGCGAGCTGATCCCCGGCGGCGGCTATTACACCCGCCTGCTCAGCGACGTCGTCGGCTCGTCCGGCCACGTCTACGGCCTCTGGCCCGAAGGCATGGCGAAAGGCGCGCCCCAGATGCTCGACGGGCTGACCAAGATCGCGCCCAATGTGAGCAATGTGACATTCGGATCGGACGGCCCCAAGGCGCCGGAGAAGCTCGACCTGGTGTGGACCAGCGAGAACTACCACGACCTGCACAACCCGCCGCGGGGCGCGCCGGCCGGAACGCCTCAGCCCGATGTGAAGCCATTCAACAGAGCCGTCTTCGACGCGCTGAAGCCCGGCGGCATCTACCTCATCGAGGATCACGCCGCGGCCGCCGGCGCCGGTCCCGAGGTGACGTTCAAGATGCACCGCATCGATCCGGCGCAGGTCAAGGCGGAGGTCGAGGCGGTGGGCTTCAAGCTGGTGGGCGAGTCGAGCGTGCTGAAGAACCCTGACGATCCCCACGCCAAAATGGTGTTCGATCCGTCGATCCGCGGCCACACCGACAAGCTGCTGCTCAAGTTCAGGAAGCCGTAGCGTTGGACCGTCGGCCCTTCTCCCCTTGCGGGAGAAGGCGACGGATGAAGGGTTGAAGATGCTATCAGGCGAACTCGGTGCGACCCCTCACCCGGCCTGCATCCGCAGGCCACCCTCTCCCGCAGGGGGAGAGGGTTCGCTAGTTTGGACCCGGGCGTTTGGGAGGAAACCTATGCGTAAGCTGACGATGACGGTCCTTGGTTTCGCGGCGACCCTCGGGCTCGCCGCGAGCGCGGCGGCGGCGGTTTCGCCGGCGATCCAGGCGGCCCTGAACGATCCGAGCCGCCCGGCCGCCGACAGGGCGCGGGACGCCGACCGCAAGGCCGGCGAGATCGTGGCGCTGACCGGGGTCAGGTCGGGCGAGAACGTCGCCGACGTGTTCCCGGGGGGCGGCTATTACACGCGCCTCTTCGCCAAGGTGGTCGGGCCCAAGGGTCACGTCTACGGCGTCGTGCCGGGCGACCTGGCGGAGCGGGGCTTCCACCCCTCCGACCTGGTCAAGAAGCTGGCCGCCGAACCCGGCTATGAGAACGTCAGTCCGGCGATCGACCCCCTCGTCACCTGGGCCCCCTCGCCCAGGCTCGACCTGATCTTCATTTCGCAGTTCTACCACGACATGCACAATCCGGGCTTCGGCGGCCCCGACATCGCCGCCGAGGACAAGGGGCTTTTCAACGCCCTGAAGCCGGGAGGCATCCTCTTCATTATCGACCATTCCGCGCCGGGGACGGGAACCAGCGCTACGGCGACCCTGCACCGGATCGACGAGGCCGCGGTGAAGAGCGAACTTCAGGCCGCGGGCTTTCGGCTCGTCGCCGAGAGCGATGTTCTGAAAAACCCGAATGATCCGCACACC
Organism: Caulobacteraceae bacterium; assembly: GCA_036509495.1. Taxonomy (GTDB): domain Bacteria; phylum Pseudomonadota; class Alphaproteobacteria; order Caulobacterales; family Caulobacteraceae; genus JANWHQ01. The sequence goes on along the minus strand of DATCFQ010000239.1, from coordinate 4,512 downwards.
AAGATGGTGTTCGACCCCTCGATCCGGGGCCACACGGACCAGTTCGTCCTGAAGTTCCAGAGGCCGAGGTAGGCCACAGGTTCGGCGAACCCGAGCCGTTCGCGCAGCGTGAACCGGCCGTCGAGGGCCGCTGGCGATTGATGCGTATCCATTGGCGAAGTGGCGCAAATGTCCCGGCCTTCCCATGTGGACGAGTCGCAAGGCGTGTGCGAAAAGCTGCCCGCCGAAAGTAGAGAGCTGGGGGCCGACGGGCCCCAAGGGATCGTAAAGCAATGGATTACAAGGCCGCCATCCGGACCGCTGTCGAGCAGGTCAGGTCCGAGGGGCGTTATCGCGTGTTCGCCGACCTCAAGCGCCGCCGCGGCAAATTCCCGTGCGCGACCTGGACCGGTCCCTACGGCGAGCGCGACGTAGTGGTCTGGTGCTCCAACGACTACCTCGGCCAGGGCCAGAACCCGGTGGTGATCGAGGCCATGCACGCGGCCATCGACGCGGCCGGGTCGGGCTCGGGCGGCACGCGCAACATCTCCGGCACCACCCGCTACCACGTCGAGCTGGAGCAGGAACTCGCCGACTGGCACGGCAAGGAAGCGGCGCTGCTGTTCACCTCGGGCTTCGTGTCGAACGAGGCGACCCTGTCGTCGCTCTACAAGATCCTGCCCGGGCTGATCATCTTCTCCGACGCCCTGAACCACGCCTCGATGATCGCCGGCATCCGCAACGGCGGCGGCCAGAAGCATGTGTTCCGGCACAATGACCTCGAGCACCTCGAGCAGCTCTTGAAGGCCGCGCCGGCCGACGCGCCCAAGCTGGTGGCGTTCGAGAGCGTCTATTCGATGGACGGCGACATCTCCGACATCGCCGCCACCGTCGCCCTGGCCAAGCGCTATGGCGCCCTGACCTATATCGACGAGGTCCACGCCGTCGGCATGTACGGCTCCCGCGGCGCCGGCGTCGCCGAGCGCGACGGACTGATGGACCAGATCGACATCATCGAGGGCACGTTGGGCAAGGCCGTGGGCATGATGGGCGGCTATATCGCCGGCGACACCGACCTCATCGACGCCGTGCGCCTCTATGCGTCGGGCTTCATCTTCACCACCTCCCTGCCGCCGGCGATCACGGCCGGCGCCGCGGCCTCGATCCGCTGGCTGAAGCAGCACGACGAGGTGCGCATCCGGCATCAGGAGCGGGCCGCGAGCCTGAAGGCCAGGTTCAGGCACGCCGGCCTGCCGGTCATGCCGTCGGTCAGCCACATCGTGCCGGTGCTGGTGGGCGATCCGGTCCACACCAAACTGGTGTCGGACATGCTGCTCGCCGACTTCGGCATCTATGTGCAGCCGATCAACTATCCGACGGTTCCGAAGGGAACCGAGCGCCTGCGCTTCACGCCGACGCCGCTGCACACCGACGCCATGATGGACGACCTGGTCGCCGCCATGGACTCGCTGTGGACCCGCTGCAACGTCAAGCGCATGGGCGGGGTGGCGGCTTAGTCCGTCTAATTCCGGAAAAGAATCAGGCCTTCGCCGGCCGCTTGCGGCGGACCCCGCGGCCGAGGCCGATCTGCTTGGCGAAGTCCGAGCGGCGGGCGGCGTAATTGGGCGCCACCATCGGATAGTCGGCCGGCAGGCCCCATTTGCGGCGGTAGTCCTCGGGGCTCAGGTTGTAGCGCGAGCGCAGATAGCGCTTCAGCATCTTCAGCCTGGCGCCATCCTCGAGGCAGACGATGTAGTCGGGTTGCACCGAGCGCGAGACCGGCGTCGCCGGCTTCTGGCGCGCTTTGGGTAGGACCGCCTGGGGCCTGGCGAGTTCGCCGATCGCGCCGTGGACCTGGCGCACCAAGTCGCTGATGGCGCTGGGCTGGATCGAGTTGCGGGAGACAAAGGCCGCCACGATCTCGGCGCTCAGGCGAAGGACATCCTGATCCGACAGTTCCTCGACTTCCGACTCTAGCGGCATGATGCTTCTTCCCTGGCCTCGCCCCGGACCTGGACCCCCGAACCCCCGCACACCACAAGGCTCCGGCGAGGAAGCCGGGAGCTCAGATACAAAGCGCCTAACGGCCATGAGGTTGTTAGGTTCCGGCCCCGCCCGCGCTTGGGCGCCGCCCGCCATTGATTGCGCGCCGTGGGTCGCTAAACAGAGGCGATCGCCGCCGCCCCGCCGGAGCCGCGGCGCTTCCACCAGCGTTCGGAGGCTTCATGACCGCGTCGGCCCAGACCAAGACTTCCGTCCCTGAGGACATGTTCGGGCGCGGGCTGGCCGAGTCCGACCCCGAGGTCTTCGCCGCCGTCGAGGGCGAGCTGCGTCGCCAGAAGGAGCACATCGAGCTGATCGCCTCGGAGAACATCGTCTCGCGCGCGGTGCTCGAGGCCCAGGGCTCGGTGCTCACCAACAAATACGCCGAGGGCTACCCCGGCCGCCGCTACTACGAGGGCTGCGAGTGGGTCGATGTGGCGGAGTCGATCGCCATCGAGCGGGCCAAGGCGCTGTTCGGCTGCGTCTACGCCAACGTGCAGCCGCACTCGGGCTCGCAGGCCAACCAGGCGGTGTTCATGGCCCTGCTGCAGCCGGGCGACGCCTTCATGGGCCTGGACCTCGCCGCCGGCGGCCACCTGACCCATGGCAGCCCGGTCAACCAGTCCGGCAAGTGGTTCCGGCCCGTATCCTACAAGGTGCGCCAGCAGGACCAGGTGATGGATTATGACGCCATCGCCGAGTCCGCCGAGGCCGAGAAGCCCAAGCTGGTCATCGTCGGCGGCACCGCCTATGGCCGGATCATCGACTTCAAGCGCTGCCGCGAGATCGCCGACAGCGTCGGCGCCTACCTGATGGTCGACATGGCCCACTTCGCGGGCCTGGTGGCCGGCGGCGTCTATCCCAGCCCCTTGCCCCACGCCCACGTGGTCACGACGACCACCCACAAGACCCTGCGCGGCCCGCGCGGCGGGATGATCCTCTCCAACGACGCCGAGATCGGCAAGAAGCTGAATCGCGGCGTCTTCCCCGGCCTGCAGGGCGGCCCCTTGATGCACGTCATCGCCGCCAAGGCCGTGGCGCTCGGCGAGGCGATGCAGCCGGAGTTCAGGCTCTACGCCCAGCGGGTGGTGGAGAACGCCAAGGTGCTGGCCGACGGCCTGGTGTCCAGGGGCCTCGACATCGTCTCGGGCGGCACCGACAGCCACCTGATGCTGGTGGACCTGCGGCCCAAGGGCGTCACCGGCAAGGCGGCGGCGTCGAGCCTCCACCGCGCCTATCTGACCTGCAACTACAATGGCATCCCCTTCGACCCCCAGCCGCCGATGGTGACCTCCGGCATCCGCCTCGGCACCCCGGCCTCGACCACCCGCGGTTTCGGGCCGGCCGAGTTTCGCCAGGTCGCCGCCCTGATCGCCGAGGTGGTCGACGGCGTCGCCCAGAACGGCGAGGCCAATGGCGAGGTCGAGACGGCGGTGCGCCAGAAAGTCCTCGACCTGACGGCCCGCTTCCCTATCTACAGCTAAGGTCTGCTTCCGAGGAGGAGCTGAAAGCGTGCGCTGCCCCTTCTGCGGAAGCCCCGACAGCCAGGTGAAGGACTCCCGCCCGTCCGAGGACGGCGCGGCGATCCGCCGCCGGCGGCTGTGCCCCGAGTGCGGCGGGCGCTTCACCACCTTCGAACGCGTGCAGCTGCGCGAGCTGACCATCGTCAAGCGCTCGGGCCGGCGCACGCCCTTCGATCGCGACAAGCTGGCTCGCTCGATCACCATGGCGCTGCGCAAGCGTCCTGTGGAGGCCGAGCGGATCGAACGGATGATCTCCTCGATCGTGCGCCAGCTGGAAAGCATGGGCGAGACCGAGGTCCCTTCGAGCGTGGTCGGCGAGATGGCGATGAAGGCGCTGAAGACCCTGGACGAGGTGGCCTATGTCCGCTTCGCCTCGGTCTACCGCGACTTCCGCGAGACCAGCGACTTCGCCAAGTTCCTCGGCGAGGAGGGCCTGGCCGAGGAGACCCTGACGGAAGAGGCGGAGGACTAGGGCTTGGGCGTCACGCTCAAGCTGGCGACTTCCCTTGACGGACGCATCGCCACCGCCTCCGGCGAGAGCCGCTGGATCACCGGAGAAGCCGCGCGTGAGGCCGTACATCGGTTGCGCTCGGAACACGACGCGGTTCTCATCGGCATCGAGACCGCCCTGGCCGACGATCCGGAACTGACCGTGCGTCTGCCGGGCTACCACGGCCCTCAGCCCGCGCGGGTAGTGCTGGACAGCCGCGGACGTTTGCCCGCGAACAGCAAGCTGGCCCGGACGGCGACTGAGATTGCGACCTACGTCGTGACACTGCCTCAGGCGGTCACCGCTGGCTCGGTTCGGCTCATCGAGGTCGCCGCCGGACCAGACGGACATCCGGCGTTGGGTCCGGCCCTCGACGCGCTGCGAGCGGCGGGCCTGACCAAGGTGCTGGTCGAAGGCGGCGGGCAGGTCGCTGCGAGCTTCCTGGGCGCCGGGCTGGTGAACCGCATCGAGTGGTTC
>DATCFQ010000238.1:0-16510 GCA_036509495.1 Caulobacteraceae bacterium | reverse complement strand
GGACCGACATGTTGGGGACGAAGCGGCCCGACTCCACCCGGCCGGTCAGCAGCCGGCCGAGATAGGGATCGGCTTCCATCAAGACGGCCAGCAGGCGCGGCGGCTCGTTCTCGTGGTGCTCGGCCTTGGGCTCGGGCACGTGGGCGATGATGGTCTCGAACAGCGGCGCGAGGTTCTCCTGCGCGTCCTTCATGTCGGTGACGGCCCAGCCCTGCTTGGCCGAGGCGTAGACGTGCGGGAAGTCCAGCTGCTCGTCGGTGGCGCCGATGGCGGCGAACAGGTCGAAGGTCTCGTTGTGGACCTTGTCGGGATTGGCGTGGGGCCGGTCGACCTTGTTCAGCACCAGGATCGGCCGCAGGCCGAGCTTCAGGGCCTTGCCGAGCACGAATTTGGTCTGCGGCATGACGCCTTCCTCGGCGTCGACCAGCAGGAGGCAGCCGTCGACCATGCCCAGGATGCGCTCCACCTCGCCGCCGAAGTCGGCGTGGCCGGGGGTGTCGATGATGTTGATCCGCGTCTCGACGCCGTCCTTGCCGGTCCACACCACCGAGGTGCACTTGGCCAGGATGGTGATGCCCCGTTCGCGCTCCTGGGGATTGGAGTCCATGGCCCGGTCGACCGTGGCCTCGTTGGCCCGGAAGGCGCCGGACTGGGCGAGCAGTCGGTCGACCATGGTGGTCTTGCCGTGGTCGACGTGGGCGATAATGGCGATGTTGCGCAGGGACATGGGTTCAGCAATTCGGGAGGGCTGTCGGAGACTGCGGCGACGTCGGAAACGGCCGCGCCTCCGCGGGCGGCGGATGACGGGAAGCGCGCCTCATATAGTGCGCCGCACAAATAAGCCAGTGCGGCCCTCGGGCACAGGGCGCTCCTGGCCCTAGACCGGACCGCCTTTCTCGAGGGACCGGATGGTCGCCTCCAGCAGCGGCGGCGGCGCGTAGGGCGGGCGGGGCAAGTTGGTGTGGGCCGCGCGCAGAGCCTCCGACCAGCGATCCGACAGCTCGCGGAAATAGGGCTCGTCCGGCTCGATCCGGTAGTTGAGTTCCGAGCACAGGGCGTCGCGCCTCAGCACCAAAAGGTCGATCGGCGGCCCCACCGCCAGGTTCGACTGGATGGTCGAGTCCAGCGAGATCAGGCCGATCTTCAGGGCGTCGTAGAGTTCGGTCCCGTAGCGCACGGCGCGGACCAGGATCGGGCGGCCGTACTTGTACTCGCCGATCTGCAGGTAGGGGGAATCGGCGCCGCACTCGATGAAGTTGCCGGCGTCATAGATCATGAACAGCCGCATCGGCCCGCCGCGGATCTGGCCGCCTAGCAAGAGGCTGACGCGGGTATCGACGTGTTCGGCTTCCAGGCCCGCCTCCAGGTCCTGCTTCACCTTGCGGATGGCGTGGCCGATCAGTTGCGCCGCCCGGAACATGGTCGGCGCCTGCTCCAGGGTCTCCAGCTCGCCGGTGTCGGGGTTGAGCAGGCCCTCGGCCAGGACGCTGAGCGCCATCTGGGTGACCGAGAGGTTGCCCGAGGTCGCCACCGCCAGCACCCGCTCGCCCGGCGTCTCGTAGATGCGCAGCTTGCGATAGGTCGAAACGTCGTCGAACCCGGCGTTGGTGCGGGTGTCGGCGAACATCACCAGGCCCTCCTGGACGAGAATTCCGGCGCAATAGGTCATCTTGGCTTCCGAAACGTCCGGGCGGGCCCTCTGGCGCCGCACTTATGACTGACTTTGCAGCGCCGCGTGAGACACCCGGAGCCTGACGTCCATGGTCTCCGCCCCGCCGCCGGTGCGGGCGCCGCGGACCGGCGCAGCGCCGAGGTAATCCAGCCCGATCGCCACCCGGACATAGGCGGGAGTCGGGCAGATCCCGTTGGTCGCATCGAAGCCGATCCAGCCGAGATCCGGCGCGTAGGCCTCGGCCCAGGCATGGGCGGCGTCCTGTTCGATCGCCTCGCCCTCGCGCGCCAGGTGGCCGGAGACATAGCGCGCGGGGATGCCAAGCCGCCGCGCAGCGGCGATGAAGATGTGGCTGAGGTCCTGGCAGACGCCGCGCTTCAAGGCGAAGGCCTCAGCCGCGGTGGTGGTGGTCTGGGTCTCGTGGGTGTCGAAGGCGATCTCGCCGCGGATGGCGAGCATCAGCCGGTGCAGGCGGGCCAGCACCTCGGCCTCGTCGCCGGCCGCGACCTCCTCGGCGAAGGCGGCGAGTTCAGGCGATGGGGCGGTCAGGCCGGTCTCGCGCAGATAGGCCTCCACCGGAAACCGCTCGGCGGCGCCGCGCACCACCGCGCGGGTGTCCCAGGTCTCGACCTCGCCCTCGACCCGCAGCGCCAGCCCCGAGACCGGGCCCTGCAGGAAGGCGGTCTGGGTGACGTTGCCGAGGGCGTCCTCGCCGCGCCGGAGCTGGACCTCGACGTCCGCCTCGGCCGAGACGCGCCAGCGAACCACGTTCTGGCCCTCGTGCGAACGGGGACTGAGGCGCAGCACCTGGAGCACGGCCTTGGCCGGCGGCTGGTAGCGATAGGTGGTCAGGTGGTCCACGCGGACGCGCAACGGGCCCTCCTCAGACCAGATATTGTTCGGCGATGGCCGCGGTGACCCTGGCGTTGTCGGCCAGGAAGCCGGTGATGAACTCGTGCAGGCCCGACTGGAAGATGTCGTCGATCCGCGCCGAAGCCAGCTGCGCGTGGATCCGGTGCGCCTGCTTCTGGCTCTGGCCGGCCGCGCCATAGGCCTCGGCCAGCATGTCCAGGTGGCGCGCCGTCACCTCATAGCAGCTGGCCAGCGAACGCGGCATCTGCGGGTTGAGGATCAGGAGGTCGGCCACCAGCCACGGTTTCACCCGGTCGCGGTAGACCCAGTGATAGGCGGTCAGGGCCGAGACCTCGCGCAGGATGGTGGTCCACTGGAAGTGGTCCAGTCCGCCGCCTACCGGCTCCCGTTCGGGCAGCAGCAGGTGGTACTTCACGTCGAGGATCCGGGCGGTGTTGTCGGCCCGCTCGACCGCGCCGCCGAGCCTGAGGAACCAGTAGGCGTCGTTGCGCAGCATGGTCCGCCGCGCCGAGCCGTCGAACACCAGGGTCAGCCGTTCGACCCATTCCAAAAAGCGGGTGAAGGATTCGCGGCTGGAGCGGCCGGCCTCCAGCGCCTGCAGCTCGTGCCAGGCGTCGTTCAGGCACTCCCACATCTCGGTGGTCAGGGCGGTGCGGACCGCCCGGCCGTTGGCCCGCGCGGTGGCGATGCAGGAATAGATCGAGGACGGGTTCTCCGGATCGAAGGCCAGGAAGTCGCGCACGGTGCGCTCGGTGGCGGTCTGGCGGCGGGCGTAGAAGGCCTTCGCCACCCCGGCCGAGGCGATGACGCTCTCCCAGGTGTTGGGTCCGGTCTTGGCCGCCGGCATGGAGGTCAGGCGCAGGGCCGAATCCAGGATGCGCGCCAGGAAATCGGCGCGCTCGAGATAGCGCGCCGTCCAGAACAGGCTGTCGGCGGTGCGGGACAGCATCTAGGTCAATCCGCCAGGACCCAGGTGTCCTTGGTGCCGCCGCCCTGGCTGGAGTTCACCACCAGGGAGCCGGCCTTCAGCGCCACGCGGGTGAGGCCGCCGGGAGTGATGCGCACCCCGTCCGCGCCGGTCAGTACAAACGGCCTGAGGTCCACGTGCCGCGGGGCCAGGCCCGAATCGGCGAAGGTCGGGCAGGTGGACAGCGCCAGGGTCGGCTGGGCGATGAAGCCTTCGGGGCAGCGCTTCAGCTTGCGCCGGAAGCTTTCGATCTCGGCCTTGGACGCGGTGGGTCCGACCAGCATGCCATAGCCCCCCGAGCCGTTCACCTCCTTCACCACCAGCTCGGCCAGGTGTTCCAGCACATAGGCGAGCGAGTCGGGCTCGCGGCAGCGCCAGGTCGCGACATTCTCCAGAATCGGGTCGGCGCCGGTGAAGAAGCGCACGATCTCGGGCATGTAGCTGTAGACCGCCTTGTCGTCGGCGACGCCGGTTCCGGGCGCGTTGGCGATGGCGACGTTGCCGGCGTCGTAGGCGCCGATCAGGCCGGGCACGCCCAGCGCCGAGTCCGGCCGGAACACCAGGGGGTCCAGGAAGTCGTCGTCGACGCGGCGATAGATGACGTCCACCCGCCTCGGCCCGTCGGTGCAGCGCATGAACACGGTGTCGTCGCGCACGAAAAGGTCCGTGCCCTCGACCAGCTCGACGCCCAGCTTGTCGGCCAGGAACGAGTGCTCGTAGAAGGCCGAATTGTAGGGGCCCGGGGTGAGCAGGGCGATGTTCGGCTCGCCGCGGACATGGGCCGGCGCCACCGATTTCAGGGTGGCCAGCAGCGAGTCGATATAGGTTTCCACCGGCGCCACCCGTTGCTCGGTGAGCAGCTCGGGGAACAGCCGCAGCATCGCCTCCCGGTTCTCCAGCATGTAGGAGACGCCCGACGGCGTGCGGACATTGTCTTCCAGGACATGGAAGTTGTTCTCGCCGGTGCGCACCACGTCGATGCCGGCCACATGGATATAGACTCCGTGCGGCGGCGGCCGCCGGACCGCTTCCAGCCGGAAGTGCAGGTTGCGCCAGATCAGCTCGGCCGGCAGCACCCCGGCGCGCAGGCACTCCTGGGAGCCATAGAGGTCGGCCAGGAAGGCGTTCAGGGCCTGCACTCGCTGGCGCAGGCCCGCCTCCAGATGGGTCCATTCGCCGTGCGAGATCACCCTGGGCACGATGTCGAAGGGGATCAGCCGCTCGGTGGCTTCGTCCTCGCCATAGACGGCGAAGGTGATGCCGATGCGGCGGAACAGGATCTCGGCTTGCCGGCGCCGCGCCTCGAGCAGCTCTGGCGGCGACTGCCGCAGCCAGGCGTCGACGGGTTCATAGACGGCCCGGACGTCGGCCTCACCAGTCCATCCGTGCATTTCGTCATAACAGGACATGCGACTCACGAGATCACGGCGCAGATGGCCACGTCGGGCCGACGGCCGGCCCACGCCCCCTCGGCGACGCCCGTGTCCAAGGTCTAGGCAACGCATAGCTATGCCGCCCGGTTTCTAAGCACGGACGTAACCGCCCCCCGGGGCTTGCAACCGCCGGCGTCTCGGCCAAGGTTGCGCCCATTCGATTATCAGGAGCCCGTATGGCCCGCGCTTCGGCCGACAGTTACGACTACATCGTCATCGGCGCCGGCTCGTCGGGCTGCGTCATCGCCGCGCGGCTGAGCGAGGATCCCGACGTGCGCGTCCTGGTGCTCGAGGCCGGGGGCAAGGACGACCACCCCTATATCCACATGCCGCTGGGCTTCCTGCGGGCCATGCTCGTGCCCCGGCTGACCTGGGGCTACATGTCCGAGCCGATCGCGCAGCTGGACGGCCGGCGCCTGCCCCTGCCGCGCGGCAAGGTGCTGGGCGGCTCGTCCTCCATCAACGGGCTGTTCTACATGCGCGGCCATCCGCGCGACTACGACACCTGGCGGCAGATGGGCTGCGACGGCTGGGGCTATGCGGACGTGCTGCCCTATTTCAAGCGGATGGAAACCAGCTGGCGCGGGGCCGGCAAGTACCACGGCGGCTCCGGTCCCCTTAGCGTCCGGCCGATCGACACGAAGCTGCTGCTGCACGACCCCTTGATGGCGACGGCCAAGAACGCCGGTTATCCGGTCTCGGACGACCTCTCGGGCGAGGTCCCGGAAGGCTTCTCCAAGGGCGAGGTGACCATCGACAGGCGCGGCCGCCGCGCCAGCGCCTATCGCGCCTATCTGCATCCGGCCCTGCGCCGCCCGAACCTGACGATCGAGACCGACGCGCTCACCACCCGGGTGCTGATCGAGACCGGCCGGGCGGTGGGGGTCGAGATCTCCCAGCAGGGCAAGCTTCGCCAGATCCGCGCCGAGCGGGAGGTGATCCTCTGCGGCGGCGCCTTCAACTCGCCCCAGCTCTTGATGCTGTCGGGCATCGGCCCGGCGGACGAGCTGACCCAGCAGGGGATCCGGCCGATCGTCGACCTCGAGGGCGTGGGCAAGAACCTGTCCGAGCACCCCAACTGCATGATGCGGTTCAACGCCAAGTCGCCGGTGACCTTCCTGAAGGAACTCCGCTACGACCGCGCCGCCCTGTCGGCGGCCCAGTGGGCGCTGCTCGGCTCGGGGCCCTTCGCCACCCAGATCAACAGCTGCAATGTGGTGGTCCGCACCGCACCCGGCCTGGAGCAGCCCGACATCCAGCTGATGTGCAATCCCGTGCGGATGGACGCCAAGCTGTGGTTCCCCGGCGTGGCCAAGCCGCAGCAGCACGCCTTCCAGGTGGGGGTGGTGATCCTGCACCCGCATAGCCGCGGCGAGGTGACCCTGCGCTCGGCCAGCCCGCTGGATCCGCCCAAGGTGCAGCTGAACCTGATGTCGACGCCGACCGAGTTCGAGACGATGCGCCGTGGCATCCGCGAGGCGCGGCGGATCTATCACACCCCGCCGCAGAGCGAACTCACCGGGGCGGAGGCCGTGCCGGGCGACGACGCCCAGAGCGACGAGGCGCTCGACGCGTGGATCCGCAAGGCCTGCTCCAGCACCCAGCATCCGGTGGGCACCTGCAGCATGGGACTGGGCGCCGAGGCGGTGGTCGGTCCGGACCTGCGGGTGATCGGGATCCAGGGCCTGCGGGTGGCCGACGCCTCGATCATGCCGACGGTGCCCGGCGCCAACACCAACGCCTCGGCCATCATGGTCGGCGAGAAGGCCTCCGACCTGATCCTGGGCAAGCGCCTGCCAGCCGAAGAAGGCGTCTAGCGCCAGGGCAGAGGAGCCGCGGTCGGCGTTAGACTCTTTGCCGGCCTAGCTGTCGTAGGCCAGGCCGAGGCGGTCGTGCAGGCCGACCATCCGCTGACGCAGGGCTTCGAGGTCCCGGCCCGACATCTCCTCGAACATGTGGGCCTCGACCGACTGCATGGCGGTCTCGCAGGCGTCGAGCATCCGTTCGCCCGGCGCCGTCAGGCTGAGGCGTAGCGCCCGGCGGTTCGACGGGTCCTGGACGCGGACGACCAGCGCCCGCCGCTCGAGGTTGCCGATCATCTCGCCCATGGTCTGGGGCGTCACCCCGAAGCGCCGCGACAGTTCGGCCGAGGATAGGCCATGCCAGCGCCGGAGGCTGGACAGGATGGTGAACTGCATGGGGGTCAGATTGTGCGGTCGGAGCGCGTCCTCGCTCCTCTGCCGCATGGCGTAGAAGATCCGCGCCAGCAAATAGACCATGCCCCACTTGTCGGGCGGTCCGACCGGCACGGGGGCGGCGGAAACAACTGCGGCGCCCGGAGTATCTTCGCGCTCCAGCACGCCCAGATCCGTCGCTGTCGGCTTCCTGGCTGACATCGGTTCGACTCTCCACCCCATCTCGTCTTAGATCGCAAGGCGCCTGGCTTGGCAATCTAGCGGCCGGGCGGGCCAAGGGTCTTCTGGAGGTGCGTCGATGCAAGCCTGGACCCTCGTCGAAGCCGGCGAAGCGCTGCGGCAGATCGAGAGCCCCACGCCGGAACCGCAGGGGACCCAGGTCCTGGTCGCGGTCAGCCATTGCGGCGTCTGCCACTCCGATGTGCATTTCTGGGAAGGCTTTCTCGATCTGGGGGCCCCGGAAAAGACCCCGATCAGCGCCATCGGCCTCAATCCGCCCCTGACCCTCGGCCATGAGATCGTCGGCACGGTCGTCGCCCTGGGCCCCGACGCGGCGGACAAGGGGGCGCGGATCGGCGACCGGCGGATCGTCTTCCCCTGGGTCGGCTGCGGCGAATGCGAGCGCTGCCTGGCGGAAGAGGACAACCTCTGCGCCAAGGGCGCGGCCATCGGGGTGCGCCAGTCCGGCGGCTTCGGCAGCCACGTGCTGGTCCCGCATCCGCGCCATCTGGTCGATCCGGGCGACATCGATCCGGCGGTGGCTGCGACCTACGCCTGCTCGGGCCTGACGGTCTATTCCGCGATCCGCAAGATCCTGCCCATCGCGCCGGACAAGCCGATCGTGCTGATCGGCGCGGGGGGCCTGGGCCTTTCGGCCATCGAGATCCTGAAGGCGCTCGGGCACAGGAACATCATCTCGGTCGACGTGTCGGAGACCAAGCGCCAGGCGGCCTTGAAGGCGGGGGCCAGCCAGGTGGTCGACGGCTCCGGCGAGGGCGCGGCGGACCGTATCAAGGCCGCGGCGGGCGGGCCGGTGCTGGGGGTCGTCGACCTGGTCAATAGCTCGGCCACTGTGCAGGTCGCCCTGGCCTGCCTGGCGCGCGGCGGCAAGACGGTGCAGGTCGGCATGTTCGGCGGGCGTCTGGACATGCCGCTGATGACCTTCCCCGGCCAGGGGATCACCATCCACGGCAACTTCGTCGGCAACCCCGAGGAGCTGCGCGAGGTGGTGGCCCTGGCCCGCGAGGGCAAGCTGCAGCCGATCCCGGTGGAGACGCGGCCCAAGTCGGAGGCCACCCGCACGCTGCAGGAACTCCGGGACGGCAAGATTACCGGGCGGGTGGTGCTGGCGGACTAGCGCCTCCCCCTTGCGTAGGACGGCTCTACCCGTCGATCGGCACGCTGATAATGGCTTTCAAGGTCCATCCGTCTCGGCTCGAGCCGTATCCATGACCCAGGCCGAAGTTGAGGTCCCACTTGCCGAGGCTGGTGTCGACGGCGCCGTAGAGCGCCTGGTCCGCCTCGCCGGGGTGGCCGAAGCGCCGGACGGTCCCCAGCCCGTCATAGGTCTCGACGCCGACGGCGAAGCGCTTGGTCAGGGCGTAGCTGACCTTGGTGTCGAAATCGAGCGAGGCGGGCGAGGGCGCACGGCCGGCGACCTTGAAGTCGAGGTTCAGGTTCGAGGCCAGCGTCCAGCGGCCGAACCGGCCGCCGAGAATGCCCTTCAACTCCCCGTTCCAGGGGTTGACGTCCAGGCCATGGGCGACCCGGCCGATCTCGAGATTCAGGCCCCAGAACCAGGCTTGGCCCCGTGCCTCCGGCGCGATGAACTTGATCCGACCCTTGACCCCATCGGCCTCGAACCGGCCGTGACTGTCGAGCGTGGTCAGCGGCAGATAGAGGCCGAGTTCGACGTCCTTGGTCAGGCCATAGGACCACTCGGGCGTCAGCCGGTAGCGGTGCAGGCTGGACTGCTCGCCCGCATAATCGAGGCCCGCATCGCCGGAGAGGACGTAATTGTTGTGCAGGTCCAGCCCGAACTGACCGGGCCGGTCCATGTCGTCCATATAGACCTGGATCTCCTCGTCAGCGGCGAGCGCCGGGCCGGCCAGGGCCAGCCCCGCCGCCATCGCGAGGAACGCCGCCAGACGCTTCAACTTGGCATCCCCTCCAAAGCAGCCCGCCCAGGCGGCGCGCCAACGATCAGATCGGATAATGCGCGTGGTCGGTCTCGATGGTGATCCATCTGAGGTCGGTGAATTCGGCGATGCCGGCCTTGCCGCCGAAGCGGCCGATGCCGGAACCCTTCACCCCGCCGAACGGCATCTGGGCCTCGTCCTGCACGGTCGAGGAATTGATGTGGCAGATGCCCGACTGGATGCGCTTGGCCACCTTGAGGGCGCGGGCGACATCCTTGGAGAACACCGCCGCCGACAGGCCGTATTCGGTATCGTTGGCGATGCGGATGGCGTCCTCCTCGTCCTTGGCGCGAACGATGGTGGTGATCGGTCCGAACGACTCCTCGCCATAGATCCGCATCTGCGGCGTCACCTTGTCGAGGAAGGTGGAGTCCATCAAAAGCCCGTCGCCCTTGCCGCCGGCCGGCATCTCGGCCCCCTTGGCCAGGGCGTCATCGACCAGGGCGCCGATATGGCCGGCGGCGTCCAGATTGACGATGGCGCCCAGCGGCGTCTTGCCCTCGCGCGGATCGCCGGCCTTCAGGCTCTTGGCCTTTTCGGCGAACTTCCTGACGAACTCGTCGGCGATCTCGGGGACCACCACGATCCGCTCGGTCGACATGCAGATCTGGCCCTGGTTCATGAAGGCCCCGAAGCCAGCGGCGGCCACCGCGTCGTCGAGGTCGGCGTCCTTCAGCACCAGCATCGGCGACTTGCCGCCCAGCTCCAGCAGCACCGGCTTCAGATGCCTGGCGGCGAGGCCGGCGATGATGCGGCCGACCTTCGTGGAGCCGGTGAAATTGATCCGCCGCACGGCGGGGTGCTCGATCAGGGCCTCGACCACGCCCGGCGCATCGGTGGGGGCGTTGGTGACGACGTTGATCACGCCCGGCGGCAGGCCGGCCTCGCGCAGCACCGAGCCGATCAGATAATGCACCCGCGGGCATTGCTCGGAGGCCTTCAGCACAACGGAGTTGCCGCAGGCCAGGGGCACGGCCACGGCCCGGGTCCCCAGGATGATCGGAGCGTTCCAGGGGGCGATGCCGACCACCACGCCGGCCGGTTGACGCACGGCTAGCGACAGGCGGCTCGGATGGTCGGAGGGGATCACCTCGCCCGAGATCTGGGTGGTGATGGCGGCGGCCTCGCGCAGCATCGCCGAGGCCAGCATGATGTTGAACATCGCCCAGCCCTTGGTGGCGCCGACCTCGCTCATCATGGCGTCGACGAACTCGGGCGCGCGGGCGACCATGACGTCGGCCGCCTTGTTCAAGAGGGCGCGGCGGGCGCCCGGGCCGGTCTCCGACCAGGCCGCGAAGGCCGCCGCGGCGGCGTCGCAGGCGGCGCGGCAATCGCCGGGCGCAGCGGCCGCCGCGCGGGTGGCGAGGTCGGAGGTGACCGGGTTCATCCGGTCGAAGGTGGCGCCCCCGGCCGCGGCCAGGCTGTCCTTTTCGCCGATCAGAAGGCCGATGTCGTACATGCCGGAATCCTCCGCTAACCGTTTGCGCCGGCGATCGCCAGCCTTCCTGATGATCTTAGAACAGGCTCAGGCCTGCGAGCCAGCCGCCTGCCGCAGGTTCAGATTGGCGGCCACCACCAGGCTGGCGATCAGGCCGAGCGCCAGGGGCGCAAGCGGCAGCAGGAACAGGTCGCGCGCCGAGGTCACGCCGGACGAGACCATGGCGCCGGCCAGCAATGGGCCGATCACCGAGCCGACCCGGCCCACGCCCAGCGCCGCGCCGAGGCCGCGCGCGCGAACCGGCGTCGGATAGGCCAGCCCCGCCGTGCCGTTCAGGGAGCACTGCAGGCCGGTGACGCAGAAGCCGCAGACGACGATCACCGCCGTCAGCTCCGCATTGGACAAGGGCGCCCGCGCCGCGACCGCGACGGCGAAGAGGCAGAGCACGAACAGGATCGCGGGCATGCGTGCGCCCAGCCGGCCCATCGTGAATGCGACGACCACCCCGGCGACCGTCCCGCCGACCTGGAACAGGGCATTGGCTCCGGCCGCGGCCCTGGCCGAGAAGCCCGACGCCTCGAGCAGCAGGGGCATCCAGCTGGTCAGCATGAACAGGCTGAGCAGGCTGGCGGCGAACATCAGCCAGATCAGGGGCGTGATCCACGCCATTTTGCCGGCGAAGAGCGCGGCATAGCCGACCGGCTCCTGGGCCGAGCGGGACGGCAGCACGAAGGTGTCCTCGGCCGCCGCCTCCAGGTGCGGATCGATCTGGCGGGCCAGGCTGGCGACGCGCGCCTTGGAGCCGCCCCGGTCGATCAGGAAGGCGATGGACTCCGGCAGGCCGAGGGCGAGCAGAACGGTCAACACCAGCGGTGCGACGCCGCCGAACAGGAACAGCTGCTGATAGACCGGCCCGGGCGGAAGCTGGGCCACGATCAGGCCAGGGATGATCCCGCCGATGGTGATGCCGGTGCCCATGAACCCCGCCATGCCCGCGCGCCAGCGGCGGGGGGCCAGCTCGGCGGCGATGGCGATGGCGTTGGGAAACACCCCGCCCATGCCGACGCCGGTGAGGAAACGCAGCAGCAGCATGCCGTGCAGGTCGTGGACGAACAGCAGGCCGAGACTGAGCACGCCATAGACGATCGAGCCGATCAGGATGCAGGCCTTGCGCCCGACCCGGTCGCCGATCCAGCCGAACAGGGGCGCGCCGAACAGGATGCCGAACAGGCTGGCGCTGAACACCGGACCGAAGGACGCGCGTGACAGGTGCCAGGCCTTCAGCAGGCTGGGCGCGGCGAACGGCATGATCTGGACGTCGTAGCCGTCGATCACCAGGGCCAGGACCGCCAGCACCAGCACCCGGGCCTGGAAGGCGCTGAACGTCTGGCCGTCGATCAGCGCCTCGACGTCGATGGTCTTGCTGGCCACGCCCGCCTCCCCCGCGGCTCCAGCGGCCGCACCTTCCGGCCAAGCTATAGAAGGCCCCCGGTTTTTCAAACGACCCGGATCCTCAAAACGCCCGCGCTTGATTTGGCGTCCCCGGAGCCGCACAAGCCGGCGACGTTCCGCTACAGCCGAGAGCCCGCCGCATGTCCGACTATCCCGAGCTTGCCATGTATATCGACGGCGAATGGGTCGGCGTCGGCCATCGGCGTGTGCACCACGTTCTGAACCCGGCCAGCGGCCAGACGCTGGGCGAGCTGCCCCTGGCGGACGCCGCCGACCTCGACCGGGCGCTGGACGCCGCCGCTCGCGGTTTCAAGCTGTGGCGCGCCACGCCGGCCAACGACCGCGCACGGGTGCTCAAGAAGGCCGCCGACCTGATGCGCGAACGGGTGGAGCACATCGCCCGCATCGCCACCCAGGAAGAGGGCAAGACCCTCGGCGAGTCGCGGATGGAGACCAATGTCACCGCCAACTGGCTGGAGTTCGCCGGCGAGGAGGCCAAGCGGGCCTACGGCCGGGTGCTGGTGCGCCCCTCGGGCCAAAGGCACATGGTGCTGAAGGAGCCGGTGGGCCCGGTCGCCGCCTTCGCCCCCTGGAACTTCCCGGTGGGCAATCCGGGCCGCAAGCTCGCCGCCCCCATCGCCGCCGGCTGCTCGGTGATCCTGAAGCCCGCGGAGGAATCCCCCAATTCCGCCCTCGAGGTCCTGAGGGCCCTGATCGACGCCGGCCTGCCGGCGGGGGTGGCCCAGATCGTCTTCGGCGTGCCCGACGAGGTCTCGCGGCATCTGCTGGCCTCGCCGGTGATCCGCAAGCTGTCGTTCACCGGCTCGGTTCCGGTGGGCAAGCACCTGATGAAACTGGCGGCCGAGCGGATGCTGCGCACCACCATGGAACTCGGCGGCCACGGCCCGGTGATCGTGTTCGACGACGCCGACATCGACCAGGCGCTGAGCATCATCGCTCCGCACAAGTACCGCAACGCCGGCCAGGTCTGCGTCTCGCCGACCCGCTTCTACGTCCAGGAGCCGGTCTATGAGCGCTTCGTGAAGGGCTTCACCGAGATCGCCGAAAGCCTGGTGGTGGGCGATGGCCTGGATCCCGCCAGCAAGATGGGCCCGATGGCCAATCCGCGGCGGCTCGACGCCATGGAGGCCCTGATCGGCGATGCGCGGGCGAACGGGGCCGAGGTGCTGACCGGGGGCGAGCGCATGGGCAACCAGGGGTTCTTCTGGCGCCCGACGGTGATCCGCGACGCGCCCGACACCTCCCGGATCATGAACGAGGAGCCGTTCGGCCCTGTGGCGATCATGAACCCGTTCAAGGACTTCGACGACGCGGTCGAGAAGGCCAACCGCCTGCCGTACGGCCTGGCCGCCTATGCCTTCACCCAGTCGTCCAAGCGGGCGATGCTGATCTCGGACGCCATCGAGGCCGGCATGGTCGGGGTCAACAACGTCCAGATCGCCGGCGCCGACGCCCCCTTCGGCGGGGTCAAGGAAAGCGGCCACGGCTCGGAGGACGGGCCGGAAGGCGTCGACGCCTGCCGGGTGATCAAGTCGGTGAGCATGGCCTGATCTCACCAGCGTGCTTGAACCCTCTCCCCTTGCGGGAGAGGGTGGCGGGCGGAGGCCCGCCGGGTGAAGGGTCGCGCCGAGGTCTCCGGAAAGGGCTTTCAACCCCTTCCGTCGCCTTCGGCGACACCTTCTCCCGCAAGGGGAGAAGGACGCTTCCCTGGAATCTCGCCTCTCCAAACGAACGAGCGGGGATTTGAAGCATGCCTGAGATGCGGCGCTACGAGGGGCGGACGGTGTTGGTCACCGGCGGCGGGTCGGGGATCGGCGAGGCGTGCTGCATTCGGCTGGCGGCCGAGGGCGCCAGGGTCGCGGTGCTGGATGTCCACCGCGCCAAGGCCGAGGCGGTGGCGGCGCGGCTGGGCGCGGACGCCATCGCGCTCCAGCTCGATGTCTCCGATGCCGCAGCGGTCGAAACAGCCATCGCCGAAGTGGTGCGCCGGCTGGGGCCGCTGAAGCTTGCGGTGAACAATGCCGGGATCGGCGGGGCGCGGCTGGCGCCGGACCAGACGCCGCTCGATCAGTGGGAGCGGACCATCGCGGTGAACCTGTCAGGGGTCTTCTACTGCATGCGCGCCGAGCATCCGCATCTGCTGGCGGCCGGCGGCGGAGCCATCGTCAACACCGCCTCGGTGCTGAGCGTGGTGGCCTCGCCTTCCAACCCCGCCTACACCGCCGCCAAGCACGGCGTCCTGGCCCTGACCCGGTCCTGCGCCCTGGCCTGGGGCAAGGCTGGCATCCGGGTGAACGCGGTCGGGCCGGGCTTCACCCCGACGCCCCTGACCGCCGCCGCCACCGACGAGTACCGCGCCGCCGCCCTGGCCCAGATGGCGCTGAACCAATTCCCCCAGCCCGACGACGTGGCCGCCACCGTCGCCTTCCTCGGCTCGGACGAGGCCAGGGCCGTGACCGGCGCCCTCTACATGGTCGACGCCGGCTTCACCATCTCCTGAGTTTCGATCACCCGAACAGCGCCGCGTTGCCGTGGGCATGGCCATAAAGTACGGGATTGGCATGAGGCACGCCTCCAGGGTCGTGGGCGCGGCGAAGTCGGCCCCCAGCGGGCGTCGCCTGCTGTGGCCGGGCGGCTTGTCGGCGCGACTGCTCATCCTGACCGTGCTGATCTCGCTGGCGGCGGGCCTGCTGATCCTGGTTCCGTCGCTCGCCGACTACCAGGAGAACCGCTATCTCGAGCGTATCCGCGCCGCCGAGCTGGCGTCGCTGGCGGTGGACGCAGCCCCCTCGCGCACCGTTTCCAACACCATGAAGGCCCAGCTGCTGAACGGCGCGGGCGTGGTCTCGGTGGCCGTCCAGAGCGACGGGGTGCGGCGGCTGGTGATCCAGGCTCCGCGCCTGCGCCGGACGCCCGAACTGGTCGACCTCCGCAGCCGCAGCATCATCACCTGGATCAGTCAGCCGTTCCTGACCCTGTTCTCCGGCGACGACCGCTATGTGCGTGTGGTGTCGCGGCCGCAGTTCCGCGACGGCGACTTCGTGGAAGTGGTGATCCCCAACGCGCCGCTGCGAAAAGATCTGTTCGAATACCTGCTGCGCGTCGGCTGGGTCGCGCTGTTCATCGCGGTGGTGGCCGGCGCCGGCCTGTTCATGATCCTCGACGCCTTCCTGATCCGGCCGATCCGCAAGCTGACCCTGGCTATGGAGCGGTTCCGCGCCGATCCCGAGGATGCCTCCGCCCATGTGGAGCTGTCGCACCGCCGCGACGAGATCGGCCGGGCCGAGACCGAGCTGGACGTGATGCAGGCCGACCTGCGCGCCGCCCTGGCTTCGCGGGCCCGGCTGGCGGCGCTGGGCGAGGCGGTGGCCAAGATCAACCACGACCTGCGCAACATGCTGGCCAGCGCCCAGATCGCCTCCGAGCGCCTGGCGTCGCTGCGCGATCCCAGGGTCAGCATGGCCCTGCCGCGCCTGGAACGCGCGCTCGATCGGGCCATCACCCTGGCCACCGACGTGCTCAACTATGGCAAGACCCAGGAGGCCGCGCCCCAGCCGAGCGAGATCGTGCTCCTGCCGGCGCTGCAGGCGGCGGCCGAGGACGCCGGCTTCGGCGATCACGGCGTGGCGCTGCAGACCAATATCCCCTCAGGCGCGCGGGTGCTGGTCGATCCGGACCAGCTGCACCGCATCCTGGTCAATCTGCTGCGCAATTCGCGCGAGGCGCTGGAGGCGGCGGGGTCCGCCGAGCAGGGCCTGGTGCGCATCAGCCTGGATCAGGAAGACGGGGCCAGTGTCATCCGGCTGGCCGACAATGGTCCGGGCCTGCCCGAGAAGGCCACCCAGCACCTGTTCCAGGCCTTCGCCGGCTCGGCCCGGTCGGGCGGCGCGGGGCTGGGCCTGGCCATTTCGCGCGAGCTGGTCCAGGGGCATGGGGGAGACCTGCTGCTGGTCGCCAACGGACCGGAAGGGGCGGCCTTCGAGCTGATCCTCCCCGGCGCCCCGCCCGCCCTGGCGTCCGGGCCTTCGGAGCCCGGAGCCTCGCCAGCCGAGCCGCCGGGCGGGCCGGCGGTCAGTCCGTCAACGCGACGCCCTCGCGCCGCGGGTCAGCGCCGCCCTCCAGTGTCGCGCCGCGCGCCATGACCCCGTGCAGGCCGGAGTTCTCGCCGCGGCCGGCGCTGACGTTCATGCCTCGCTGGGCCAAGCCCCTGACCACCTCGGGCCCCAGCTTGTCGGCCTCGGCGTTGTAGCGGTCGCCATTG
>DATCFQ010000237.1:0-11195 GCA_036509495.1 Caulobacteraceae bacterium | reverse complement strand
CACCGCGAACCGGTCGGCCATATCCTCTCCTACTTGGAGAATTTAAGAATCAAGCGTGGCGAGGCTTTCCGGATCGATGACGAAAATTTTGCCGCGCGATGGCTACAACTCCACGCGGCCTATTACGCCGGCTTCATCCGCAAGCGGGTGCGCGATCCTCCGTCTGGCGCATTCGTCTTGGACTATGCCGACCTTTGTGCGGATCCCATTTATGCGCTGCACGGATTTCTTCAGGCGATCGGTCAAGAGGTCGACGAAGCGCGGCTCGTCGCGGCAATTGAGATCAACCGCTCGCTCAAGGGGCCCCGCGTCCGGCCGTCGGAACTCCACAATCAGTCGGCCGTCGGCTTTTTGACCACCGATCAGCTTGGGTGGACTGGGCGCATGCCCCACTCGCCGCGGAACGAGACCGCAACTGGGCTTACGAATCTATTCTGTGCGCTGGTGGAAGAGGAGCTCGCGAAATCACCCCACGCCAAGAGCGAAGGTGTGTGCGCTCCGCCTGGGGGATGAGCCGCCGGTGACCCAGGAGGACGGCCTACTTGGGCGCCGCGCCCCCGTCTCGCTGGCGCGGGCGCCTCCGGCGCCGGACCTGAAGAGCTGCACGCCAAGATCGGCCGCCAGGCGCTGCAGATCGATCGATTAGAGGGCGCGCTGGGCGAGGTCGGGTTGCCGAGCGCCCCGCGATGATTCGGCGCGATCTCAGTCGGCTGTTGACGCCGAAGGGCTCGTCGATCGGGCGCAAGCCCGTAGCGGAGGTTGCGTCACGAAAATAGTATGAAGTGAATCTTCTTCCCGTTTGGGGCGTGGTGAATGTTGAAGCCAGAAAATCCGAGCCCATCGACCGCGTACTCAAGCAACTGCGTCAAGTTTTCACGATTGAAGAACGAGAAATGGCTCGACATCGCCTTGGCCATCAGCGCGTGGGCATCCATACCGCGGGCGCTCGCGTAGGGCTCATGGTGCTCGAGCGTCTCCTTGAACCGGCCCTTGCGATACTCCTCGAGCCACCAGGACAGGGCGGTCGGCCGGTTGCGATAGTCCCCGCACCCCGCGATGTAAGGGATTATTTTCACGATCTTTCCGCCGGGCTTTAGCTTTTGCCTCCAGTATTCCAAGTGTCCAATCGGATTCACTAGGTGTTCCAGAACGTCCGCACTGAAGATGAAATCCAGGCTGGCATCGTCAAAGGGGAGATCGTGCGCCAATCCCACGGTATACTGGCGCCATAGCGCTTCACTTTCCTGAGAATCCAGCGAATTGAGCGTGCCTCTGAACGAATATTTCTGTCGCCATTGCTCGACCGGTTCCCGCTCCACATAGAAGACCGTCCGATCCGCGTTCGAAAACAGCCGCGGATATGGCCCTGGGCCGAGTTCCACGCCGATCCCGCGCGCCTGAGCGTAGAGCGGCTCAGTCGGGACCGTTTCAGTGACGAACAGAAGCAGCCGGCGATCCGCGCTGGCCGAATTGCTCACCACGAGGTCCAGCGCCTCGAGCGCTGCCTGATCCAAGGCGTCATGGATGGCGGGCAGGCGGACCGGCGATGGCGAAGGGCCAGCCCGATTCTCGCACTCAGCCACGACATCGCCGTCAGGTCTCTGAAAGGAGATGCTTAGACACGAGCTCTCATCGGCAGCCGCCTGTCTGTCCGCTGTCTGGACAAGCCAGTCGGGGGAATAGGGACGCGTGTTGAACGGATACCAGCGGAAGACGGTCTTGAGCGTTATCCGGCCGCCTGGCGGCAGAGACAATCCCGTATAGATGTGACCATTTACCCTAAGCTTGACCTGTCCGACCTCGCCTTGAAGCTCCAGGTTTGGATCCTTCTTGGCCAACAGGTGCATCAGGTTCATTTCTTCGACTCGGGCGGTTCGTAGCGCTCAAAATAGTCGTCGAAAAACTCGTCGTACCACTTGTCCCTGTAGAAGATGTAATTGAGTCCGCCGGTACCGGCCTTTTGATGACCGATGATCTGATCAACCGTGAACTTGACCCTGGCGCAGCGGAGCTGGTTCCAGGAGAAACGCCAGCCCATGGCGCAGATTTCGTCAATGAGAGCCAAATTGGCCGGTGCGTCGAAATTCACCTCGAGAAGAACAGTCTTCAGTTCCGATCGGTGCAGCAGCCCTCGCATTCCGTGGATCACCCGGTGCTCCAACCCATCAACATCAATCTTGACGTGATCCGGAACCGGCAGCCCGTCTTCCAGAAGGGAGTCCAGCCGCATGCCGATGCACCCTTGGGTTTTGCGATTTTCCCGGCTTACGAACCAATCCGGGGAGAACTGCTTGTCACCGGCCCAGCTGTTCTCCTGAAAGTCATGGTAGGAGATGCCATAGCCGAAGTCGGATAGCAGGAGCTGATCGACCTTATTGACATCAGATAACGCTAGACAATAGGCCAGGACGTGACTGTTGAAGTCGTTTAAAAAGATATTCTTGTTGAGTTCAGCATAGTTAAGCGCTTCCGGTTCGAAGGCATAAACGCGCGTTCCGCGCATCGCTGCGGCGTAGATGGTGTACATGCCGACGTTGGCGCCGATGTCGTAGAGCGTCTCTCCCTGCTTAAATGTGTCGATCCAAGCAATGGTGATCGGTTCCTTGGTCAGCACCCGCTTGACACGCTTCACACTCGAAGAGCCAGTGGCAGCGAAACGCATGGTGCGCCCCTCGTGCTCGATCTCGACGTAGGGAAGGTCCACCCACTTCGACTGATAATGCCCTTCGGTAATGATCATGGACAGTCCTTGGATGTTCGGGCCAACCAACGGCGGTCGCGGCGGGGTGGTCGAATTGAGCTTGCCGGCGTGGCCTTCGGTGTACTAGCGGCGCCGCCTCAGCCTATCAAGAGCGCGCGGCGACGCCTCCCCGGCGATACGGCCCGATGCGCTCGGGTGAGCATCGGCCGGGATTCGTGTGGCGCTTCGGCGATTTCCTCCTCGGCGAGCGCGCGCCTTGGCTGCGGGTTTGCTGAATCGCGGCGCTGACCTCTGGCTTGCACGGCCACGACGTCGTACGTGCAGGTGTCCTCGATCTCTGCCGCGCCTGGGAGGGAGCTGGCCAGCCCTGGCCCCGACGCTGGTCTGCAGCGGGCCGGCGACCTCAGCGAGCTGCCCACACAGGCCGCGCGAAAGGGCGGAATAGTGTGGCCGAAGCGCGCGATCCCGAGCCAACGGCGGCGAGAGCGGTGGGCCTTCAGCCGACCGAACGTCAGCCTGGACGCATGTTCGAGCGAGCATTTGGCGGGATTCCGGTATCCCTCCGGTGAGGGCGCGGGCTAGCTTCCCGTTTGACGGAGATGCTGAGTGAACGCATGCCTTCCGCCCCGCGCGGTCATCGATCGCCTCTGCTATCTGGCGCGCAGCGAAGCTGTTTCACGGAGAATGTCGTAGACGAGAACGACGAAATAGCCAGAAGAGCAGATGTGACCTCGGGCGATCGGCAAGCTGCATCACCTCCAACGGACCTGGTCCTCTTCGCCAGTCTTCCTTAGGGGCCCCCATTCCCTTGGATCAGCAGAGTCTCCAACGAACTGCGGCCGTTGTAGAGTTCCGATGAAAATACTACAGGGATTGGCATGACGACGTCGTTATGCAGGACCGTGGTCTCGCCCGCGGCGCCCCGCGGTTGATGGCGGATTTGATCGACCATCCGCCCGTGGTTATCGGCGGGGTCGGCGGCAGCGGCACCCGCGTCATCGCCCAGATGCTGATTGCCCTGGGCGTCTTCATGGGTGATCGGCTCAACGAGTCGAACGATAACCTGCGCTACGGGAGCTACTCTGGCCGCATTCTGGCGCGGTTGAAGGCCGCAGCCGCCGGCTGTAGCGCGCGAATGCCGGCCGCCCACTCTGATTACGCATTCGACTTCGATGCCGCGACGCTGGGCTTCGTAGAGGCGCAGGTGCGCAGTTTCGTCACCGAGATGCATGTCGCATGGCGGACGCAGGCGACCCCTCATGCAGAGTGGGGCTGGAAGGTGCCAGGCATGTTCCACCTGCTGGGGCCGCTCTCGACTGTCCTGGGCCGGTTCAAGTACGTTCACGTGATCCGTAATGGCCTGGACATGGCCTTCAGCGCCAACCAGAATCAGGTTCTCAACTGGGGATGGCGGTTTAACGTTTCTGCCATGGGCTCTTCCGACCCAGGTAAGTCTTTACGCTACTGGGCGCGCGCAAACCGGCAGGCGGTGATCGACGCAGACCGCTACAAAGTTGATTTGTTCGTCCTGAACTATGATCTCTTCTGCGCAGCCCCCCGAGCTGGCATTGGACGTCTCATCGACTTTCTCGGTTTCGACTCATCGGTCGATCAGTCCCTGATTGAACTTGTCCGACCCCCCGCGTCGATCGGGAGGAGCGCCAAACGAGACCTCAGCTTCGTAACCGATGAAGATCGCGCCGCCTTGCGAGAATTTGGCTTTGCTCCATGAGCTGATCCAGTCGCGCCGCGACAAGGCAATTCTAGCTTGCGCCGGCTCCGATTTGCCGCGACCATTGCTAGGTCTCCGTGCATGGCGCCGAGACATCCTGTGGGGGGATTATGAGATCAGTCGCGGCGCGTCTGCTCGAAGTCGCCGTCGCCGTCGCCGTGGCCTTTCCTGCCCTGGCCTCCGCTCAGAACACTCAGAGCTTTGTCGCCTCGACCGGTGACGACACAGCTGCGTGCACCCGCGGCGCGCCATGCCGGAACATTCAGGCTGCCCTGGGCAAGACTGTCGCAGGAGGTGAGGTCGATTGCCTAGACGCGGCCGACTATGGGGTCATGACCATCACGCAAGCGATCACGATTCAGTGCACGACCCTTGGATCTGTGACGGCGCCGTCGGGTATCACCGCTGTCACCATCCAGGCTGGCGCCAACGACGCGATCCACTTGAGTGGGCTCGCCATTGAAGCTCAAGGCGCCGGACAGTACGGCATCCGCATCAATTCGGCCGGCTCGGTCACCATTGAGCACTGCGTGATCAGCGGTTTCAACCTGGGCTACTCGGGTGGGTTTGGCAACGGCTACGGGATCTTCGATCAGAATAGCACCCCGACGAAGCTGCTTGTCACAGATACGGTTCTCGCAAAGAATGGGACCGGCGTATTCATCCTTCCCAGCTCCGCCAGTAGGATTTCACTCATTCACGTGTTGATCATGGCGAATGCCTACTACGGCGTGCAAGCCAGCAGCGAGGCCACCTCCGCGCCGGTCCATCTGACCATCAGCGATTCCGTCATCTCGCAGAACGTCAACGACGGCATAGAGGTGCAAAGTGAGGACGGAACCGGCCCGATTTCGGCAGTCATCGCAGGGACGACCATTACGGACAACACCATGGGCCTGCTCGTGTCGGGATCGAACGCCAGCGCGAGCATCAGCTCTTCGGTTGTGACTAACAACCTCGCGTTTGGCCTGGAGGGCGCCGGTTCGACGCTGGTCTCTTACGCGAACAATATGATCGCCGACAACGGCGCGGGCAGCGGCGTCTTTACGACCGCTCCGCTGCAATAGTTGGGCGCCGCAGGGCCTCGGCTCACGGCACAATCCGGCTGTTCCCATTCCCAGGGGCCGAAGCTCGGGAGCAACTGCTGCAGGGGCTCAAAGTGATCGAGGCGGTTGGGTCGGAGCGGATCGACCCGCCTTGACGCACTTCAAATCATGGGAGCGTCGCCTGGACCGCGTCTGTTCCGGCCAGCGCCCTTATCCCATATCGCCGGGAAAGGGATATGGCGGTAGGCCATGCAAGATGCAAATCGAGCACCGGGTTCGAGGCGTTGGTTGTGACCGCTGTTCTCAGACCGCTAGGGTTGGCGAGGGCCGATAGACCCAGCGGAGCAGTTCACCCAGGTGGCTTTTTTGGTGGCCCTGCACGATGCGGGTGATGACGTCGCTGAGGTAGGCCTCCCCAGGCGGGACAGGGCGTAACGGATGGCCGATCGGCCGGGCGCTCATCTGCGAAGGGCGTGGCTCGGAATCCCACTCGCCATGGGCTAAGGTTCGAATTAGATGGGCGAGCCAAGGGCGCGCCTCGTCGGACGTGCAGACGTCCGCACACGCCGCCATGGTCGCTGACTCATAGCGGGAGCCAATGATCCGTTCACCTGAAGGCCTCGGCCCAGTGTCCCAGGACAGCATGCGTTCCGTCGTTGCAGCCTTGCTGGACAATGCCGCGGCCGACCCCGATCGCATCGCGGCGTACCTGTACCTGGACGCAGCCACTCACCAGCTCACCCGCCGAGGCCTCCTCGACCTCGGTCTCGGATGGACGGCCGCCTATCGGCGTCTCGGCTTGGAGCCCGGCGACATCGTCATCGTGATGATGGGGTTCGGGCCGGCTATGCTGGCGGCCTATCTCGGCGCCATGCTCGGCGGCTTCGTACCCTCCTACATGCCATACTCCGCCGCCCGACAAGATCGCGAGCTGTTCATGCAGTCGCATCGACGGCTGTTCGAAAGGATCGGGGCGAAGGTCGTGGCTACGGACTCTGCTTGGTTGGCCGCCAACGCGGAGATCTTCGAAGCAAGCGGGACCCAGCCTGTGCTCGCCGAGGACGTCGCCGCGGCCGGCGCCGCCGTCAATGAACCGCCGTTCGAGGCGAAGGCTGAGGCAATCGCCCTCCTGCAGCACAGCTCCGGAACCACCGCCTTGAAGAAGGGCGTGGCTCTGTCGCACCGGGCGGTCCTGAACCAGGCGCGCTCGTACGCCCGCGCGATCTCGCTCGGCGAGCCGGATCTCATCGCCAGCTGGCTGCCGCTCTACCACGACATGGGGTTGATGGCGTGCTTCGTGATCCCGCTGGTCATGGGGGTGCCGGTCGCCCAGATGGATCCCTTTGTCTGGGCCCGTGAACCGTGGCGGCTGTTCGACATGATCGGCGAGCGTGGGGCGACTTTGGTCTGGCTGCCGAATTTCGCCTACCATCATCTGGTTAGGACGGTGGACCCGGCAGGGCGCTATGATCTTTCCAGCGTCAGGGGCTTCATCGATTGCTCAGAGCCGTGCAAGCCCAACACCATGCGCGCCTTCCTCGAGGCCTTCGCCGGCAAGGGCGTCCAGCCGCAAGCCCTGCAGGCCTGCTACGCCATGGCCGAGAATGGCTTCGCCGTCGCCCAGACCCCGCTCGGCCAGCCGCCGCGCTACCTGGTGGTGGACGCGGAGGTCATGGCGGCGGAGCGCCGTTGTCGGCCGGCCTCGCCCGGACGGCCGTCGCTTGAGTTCATGTCCAACGGTCTCGTGATCGAGGGCGTGGAGCTAAAGATCGTAGACGACGACCGCAGGGAGCTGTCCGAGGGCGCAATCGGGGAGATCGCGATAGCGGGTGATTGCCTGTTCTCGGGTTACTTCAAGTTGCCCGAGGAGACGGCGGCCGTCCTCCACAGCGGCTGGTGCCATACCGGCGACCTTGGCTTCCTCCACGACGGCCACCTCTACGTGACCGGCCGCAAGAAGGACCTGATCATCGTTCGTGGCCGGAACTTCTACGCCCACGACATCGAGTACGTCGTCAGCGCCTCGGAGGGCGTGAAGCCGGGTCGCGCGGTCGCGTTCGGCCTCTTCCGCGAGGAATCCGGCACCGAGGAGGCGGTGGTCGTGGCGGAGACGTCCGATCCCGCTCGGCTCGATCCACGAGAACAGCTTCGCCGCGGCGTGCTGATCAAGCAGCAGGTCAAGGATGTCCTCGACCTGGAGCTGCATACGGTCCGGCTGGTGCCGCCAGGGTGGCTGATCAAGACCACTAGCGGGAAGATCAGCCGGGCGCAGAACCGGGAAAAATACCTTGATGCTGAGTCCAAGCGGGGATTGATCGGGGTCGCATGACGCTGGCGGCCGGCCGACACGGGAACAGGGCGATGAGCGAACCATCTTCGACGGCCATAGATCTCGCCCGCGAGGCCGGCGGCGAGGAGCCCGCCGCCGGGGGCAAGTCGAAAGCCAAGGCGCAGGCCACTCAAGGCTTCCTGGATCCGGTGCGCGATGGCGTCGTCGTCGGTTGGGCTCGGCCGTTGGACGAGGCGACGCGCCTGAACGTCGAGATCCGCATCGATGACGAGCTGGTGGCCACGGTTACGGCCGACAAGTTCCGCAAAGGGCTCAAGAAGCGCGGTTTCAACGATGGGTGCTACGGCTTCGAATGGACCATCGGCGGCCGCTGGGCGAACGGACGACGCCATCAGGTCTCCGCCCGCGCGGTGGGCGACAGCCAAGCCCTAGCGAACAGCCCGCAATCTTTCGAGCTCGCGGCGGCGTCCGAGGCCCCGCCGCCCCCGCCAGCCAGGCCGGCGACCCCCTCCCGTTGGCCCGACATAAACTACAGCGACAGAGCGCTGGCGCTGGCGCGGGCCATCTATACACGCCAGGAGATCGACTGGCCCGCACAGAGGGCCGTGGTTGAAGAGATCCTCGCGCACTCCTCGTTGCCCTCGGTCCGGTCGGCGGCGTCGCAATTTGCGGCGAGCCTCGCGGCCCGCCGGATTGCGAGCGCGGCTGCCCAGGTTCGCCCGGTCCGGCTGGTGCTGGATGCCGAGGCGCTCGACCGGGAGGGCGCCAAAGCGACGCTGGTGCAATGGGCCCTCCAGGATGGCGCGTGCATGCCGGAACTCCTGAGCAATGCGCCAGGCGAGGTCCGCGAGGAGATCGTGGCCGAACTCGGCGCCTTGACGACCCCGCGCAGCATCTGGTCGCCGCCGTCGGAAGGGCTCATTGTGTTCGGGCGCCCCGGAGACAGCTTCCATCCGGAGTTGTCCGCCTATCTTCGCGCCGTACCCGCCAAGTACCAAGCTGTGATCTGGGATCTCGGCCTGCAGGAACCCGCAAATCCGACCGCCGGCGAGGTGCTCAAGCGGCCGATCGCCTGTGCGCCCGCCGTGCTCGCCGGCGGCCTCGGCCCTGGCGTACTCTGCGTGAAGGCCGAGCTGCTGGACGACAGCTGCCGTCGATCCGTCTCGGTGGGGCGCTTCGCCCAGACCAAGGCGGCCAGCCAGCCGGACTCCAAGTGGTTGTATCTGCCGGAGGCGCTTTCCGCGACGCGAGCGCCCGGACCCTTGGCCAACACGCTGAAGCTCTGGGATGAAGAGGATTTGGGGGGCGGATACGGCCTCAAAGAGGTCACCCGCGCCTTCGAGGTTCTGGGCGGGAGTCCGTCCGTTGTCGTGCCCGCGCGCCGTGCGGCGAAGATAAAGGTCGTGCTGGCCGGGGACAACCTCGACCGGCTGACGGATCTCTTGGGACAGCTGTCGCGGCAGGATGTCACCGGCGAGGTGGGGGTAATCGCCATGACGGCGCTCAGCCCCAAGCACATCGGCAAGCTTCTGGCCCGCGCTCAGCCGCTGCTGCCGGATGGCGTCCTCGACATCGCCGAGTGTGCGCAAGACCTCTCGATCCCCGCGCGGTTCAACCTCGCTGCTGGCGGTGTTGCGGCGGACGTGATCATCTTCGTCGCTCTGGAGACGAGACTGACCTCCCCCGTGACGCTGGAGACATTGGCGGCCTGGGCGCTCGGCAGGGAGGTCGCGATGGTCGGCGCTGGACCCACCGGCGGCGGCCCGAGCACGCCGTCCCGGGTGCGCGGCCTCGGCCTTGATGACGGACCGGAGTGCATCGCCGTGAGCGAACGCGCATGGCTCACGGTGGGGGACTTCGAACCCTCCGCCTTTCCGAACTTCTACGGACTGGAGTGGGCGCTTCGGGCCGAGGACCTCGGCTTCGTGAATCTATTCTGTCCAGGCGCCGCTGCGCCGTCGCTTCTAACGGGCAAGGCCGATCTGCAACTGGAGAAGGCGATGGTGCGCGCTCTGCATCCCGGGCGCCTCTCTGAACTGGAAACCATCCAGGCGCTGCAGAACTCCGCCGTGCGCGCCGATGCGCGGACGGCCTTGCTGCTCGACCGGCTGATGGGCTCCAGGCGATCATCCCTGTGCGAGCGGCAAGATTTGGCGGTCGAAGTGGGCAACCTTGCGGGCCTAACGCAGGAGCTACGCGAGGCCGTGAATGTCCTGAGCCTGAAGCTGGATCAGGGTTCGGCATCATAATCCAGCGAGCGGAGGTTGCGCAGCGCGCGACGCGGTGGCTTTACCGGCGGCTTCGGCTTCGTTATGGCATCAGGTTAAGAAAAGCCGATGGGCCTGGGGGGCGAGGTTGCTGTTGCCTCCATCGTCGCGGATCATCGAAATGTTCGCGTTTGGCCCGGGCTTGGCGGCCGGCCGAGCATCAGGTCTGCGGCTGTCACACTTCGTTCGGTTTTACCGATGATCGGCTGGAAACCATTCGACGATAATGCGCAGGTCGCCAGTACTCGCTATCGTACATTGTGGCCGCTTGCCGAGCTTCGCAGGCGCGACTTTCCGGTGACCCTATACCACGAAGCAGCCGAGGGCTTGTATTCGGCCGTGATTGTTTCCAAGCGAGCTCGCTATGAAGACTTGTTGCTCGCGAGGAAGCTCAAGCAGTCGGGGCGGCTGCTGATCTTCGACATCTGCGACAATCATTTCTACAACCCACAAGATTTGCCGGACTACGCGGCCCTGAGACGGCGCCTGCGAGTCATGATGCAGCTCGCCGACCTCGTTGTTTGCTCGACCTCGCCCCTGCGCGACATCCTCGCGGAGGAGTTGGACGGGGCCAAGCGACCCGTGATCGTGGGCGATCCGTTCGAGGCGATCTGTCTGCCCCCGGGCGTCGCCCGCCCCGAACGCCCTGTGCTGCTCTGGTTCGGCTCGCACGGCTCGCCCAATGCCGCCTCGGGGATGTTCGATATCCTCCACATCGCCGACGAGCTGGCCGCGCTCTATCGTGAGACGGCTTTCGAGCTCCTGGTCCTCAGCAACAGTCGGGAGAAGTACCGGACGCACATCGAGCCCTTGCCCTTTCCCACGCGCTACGCGCCCTGGGACCAGGCCACCTTTCCATCCTACCTCGCGTCCGCATCCGCGGTGGTGATCCCCTTGTCCAAAAATCCCTTTGTCGCCTGCAAGACGCACAATCGCATGAGCATAGCCCTCTATGCCGGCGTGCCGGTGGTGGCGGACGGGATCTACAGCTATCGCGAGTTCAGTCGGTTCTGTTTCATCGACGACTGGGCCGCAGGGCTGCGCACTGTGTTGAACGCGCCGCAGGCGGCCCGCGCCAGGCTGGTCGGCGCCCGCGAATATCTGGACGCGATGTGGTCGATCGAGGTCATTGCCACGCAATGGGCGGACGTGCTGAAGC
>DATCFQ010000236.1:0-6884 GCA_036509495.1 Caulobacteraceae bacterium | reverse complement strand
TGAGTCTTGATCCAGAGACAAGCTTCACACGCCTGACGTCGCTGCGGACCATCCCGACCGGCCCCAAACCCGACCACGTTCGCGAGATCGTCGACAAGCTTGGCGCCGTACGAGCCCTCGATATCGCCCACAACGCCGGTGACCGCATCCATCCAGATCGGCTGCGCCGCCTGGTGCGCGAGAGCCGGTTGTCGCCGACCTACCTCATCGACCGCTACACCCTGGCCCGCCGGCGCGCGACCGTGGTCGCGCTGCTGATCGATCTCGAAGCGCGCCTCACCGACGCCGCCATCGAAATGGCCGATCGCCTGATCGGCGCGGCTTTCACCCGGGGAAAGAACGCCCAGGAGCGCCAGTACAGCGCCACCGCAAAGGATGTCGCCCGGCTGATGCGCCTGTTCCTCGGCACGATCGATGCGCTGGCCACGGCGGCCGAAACCGACGCCGATCCGATGGCGGCGCTCGACGAGGCCGTCGGTTGGAGCAAGCTGCTGCGGGCTCGGGATGAAGTCGCCCAGATCGCCGACACGGCGGACGTCGAACCGCTCGTCCGCGCCGCCGATCGATACGCCAGCCTACGAAAGTTCGCGCCTGCCTTGCTCGATGCGCTGGACTTCAAGGCTGCGCGCGGGAGCGAGAAGACGCTCGCCGCGATCGAGGTGCTTCGGCAGTTGCACAGGTCCGGGCGGCGCGCGCCGCCGTCCGACGCGCCGATGCCGTTCAAGAAGGAATGGCGCGACCTCGTCGTCGATAGCCAGGGGCGTGTTGACCGGCGCCTGTACGAGACCGCGACCCTGGCCCACCTGCGCAACAAGCTCCGATCAGGGGAAGTCTGGGTCGAGCGGTCGACGGCCTATCGCCAGTTCGACAGCTACATGCTGCCGCAGGCCGAAACCCAGCCGATCACCTCCGGGCTCGGCCTGCCGGCGACCGCCGATGCCTGGCTCGAAGGCCGCGGCCGTGAATTGGACTGGCGGCTCAAGCGCTTCGCGCACCGCCTCCAACGCGGCCAGCTGGAAGGTGTCGAGATGCGCGACGACCGGCTGCACATCAGTCCGGTGCGGCTTGCGACGCCGCCGGAGGGCGACGCTCTCGCGGATCGGATCGACGCCATGCTGCCGAAAATCCGGGTGACGGAGCTCCTGCATGAGGTTGCCCGCGATACCGGCTTCCTCGGAGCCTTCACCAACCTGCGTACCGGCGAGACCTGTCCGAACGAGAACGCGCTCCTGGCGGCCATTCTCGCCGACGCCACCAATCTGGGCTTGGCGCGCATGGCCCAGGCCAGCCAGGGCGTGACCCGAGACCAACTGGTCTGGACGGCGGACGCCTTCATCCGAGACGACACCTATAAAGCGGCGCTGGCGCGGATCATCGACGCCCATCATGCCTTGCCGATATCGGCCGTCTGGGGCGACGGCGCGACGTCCAGTTCCGACGGGCAGTTCTTCCGGTCGGGCGAGCGCGGCGGCGGCGCCGGCGAGGTGAACGCCCGCTACGGCGTCGACCCAGGCTTCAGCTTTTACACCCACGTTTCCGACCAGCACGCGCCCTACCACGCGCGCGTCATCTCGGCCGCCACGCATGAAGCGCCTTATGTTCTCGACGGACTTCTCCACCACGGATCAAGCCTGCAGATCGCGGAACACTACACCGACACCGGCGGCGCGACCGACCACGTCTTCGCCCTCTGCACGCTGCTGGGCTTTCGATTCTGCCCGCGGCTGCGCGATTTTCAAGATCGGCGGCTGGTCTCGATCGGGCCGCCATCGGCCTATCCCGGCTTGGCGCCGATCATGGGCAGGAAGGTGCGGGCCGATGTCATCAAGGAACACTGGGGCGAGATCCTGCGCCTGGTCGCCTCGCTCAAGGCTGGCCACGCCGCGCCCTCGGCCATGCTGCGCAAACTCGCCGCCTATGAGCGGCAAAATCAGCTCGCCGTCGCCCTCCAGGAGGTCGGGAAGATCGAGCGGACCTTGTTCATGCTCGACTGGCTGGAGAACCCGGCGCTTCGGCGGCGTTGCCAGGCGGGCCTCAACAAGGGCGAGCAGCGGCACGCGCTGACGCAGGCGATCTGCACTTTCCGCCAGGGCCGCATCTCCGAGCGGACTCGCGACGGTCAGCAGTACCGCGCTTCGGGCCTGAACTTGGTGATCGCCGCCATCGTCTGGTGGAACTCGACCTACATGGCGGACGCCGTCGATCACCTGCGGGCTGCTGGCGAGCCTGCCCCCGACGATCTCCTCGCCCACACCTCGCCGGTCGGCTGGGAGCACATCGCGTTTTCGGGCGACTTCCTCTGGGACCACGCCGCGGCGCTGCCAACGGGGCGCCGGCAGCTGACCCTCGGCCGCCGAATGCGCGGCGCGGCCTGAAGTTGGCGCGTTCGGGTTCCGTTCGCCCTTAGCGTTGCTGGGCTAACAAATGTCGCGCCGTCCTCCAGTTGGTCCGGGAGCGCCGCGCCCAGGGCGAGCCGCCGCTCGTCCTTGCGGTAGTGTTTCCCTATTCGATGCACAATTACGAGCTCCGATACTGGCTCGCGGAGGGCGGCGTCGATCCGGATCACGACGTGCGGCTGGTCGTCGTGCCGCCGCCGCGCATGGCGGCGCGGTTGAAATCGGGCGACATCGACGGCTTCTGCGTCGGCGCGCCATGGAACGCCCTAGCTGTGGCTGAGGGCTCCGGGGAGGTCATGATCTTCGCCTCGGAGTTCTGGCGGCTGGGCCCGGACAAGGCGTTCGTCGTGACCGAGACCTGGGCCGGGCGCCACCCAAAGACCTTGCGCGCCTTGCTCAGGGCGTTGCTCCGGGCGGCGATCTGGGCGGACAAGCCTTCCAACCGCGGCGAACTCGCAGCGATCCTGGCGTGGCCAGCCTATGTGAACGCGCCGGAGGAGATCATCCGCAGATCGCTCGTTGGCGCGCCGCCCTTTTTGGACTCTGACTCCAAGACGGCCAGCCTGGATCATCTCATCTTCCACCGCTATGCGGCCAGCTACCCCTGGCGCAGCCACGCCCTCTGGTTTCTCAGCCAGATGCTCCGTTGGGGCCAGATCGGGGCGGACGTCGACCTGAACGCGGTGGCCGCCAAGGTCTATCAGCCGGACGCCTTCCGCGACGCGGCCAGGGACCTGGGGCTCGCCGCCCCGATCGTCGACGAGAAGGTCGAGGGCGCCCATGCCGCCCCCTGGCTTCTGGAGGAGGCGACCCAACCGATCCGCCTGGGCCCGGACATCTTCTTTGACCACCGTCCCTTCGACGCGGCCCAGGCGGCGGCCTATGCGGCGGCCTTCGAGATCGGACACATCAGGCGGTTCTGACGCCTGACTCCGCACAACCGTTGTGCACTGCAGCGCAAATCGTCTGGCTGCGGCGCATAATAACTGAGCGGAGCCGATGATCTGAGCCGGGTCCGCTGTTCGCGCTTGGACAGCCCGGACGGCGGCGCCGCAGCTTCCCGCCCGATAGCGGGGCAATGGCGTCCCGCCGGCCTAGAGGCCATCCGGCGCTGACGCCGGCTTCACCGAGGACAACGACGTCCGGAAGGGTTCGCACCCTCCTGGACGTTTTTTTGTGCCCCAACGCTGGGCGAAAGAGGGGATCTTGAGGAGCTTCAAAGGGATCTTCGGCGCGGCCTTCGCGCTGACGGCGACTGTCGGCGTGATGGCGCAGACGACCGAGCCGACGCCGGACGCGGAGCCGTCGCTGGTCCAGGCCATCACCGGTGGCAAACTGATCCTCGACCTGCAGCCCCGCATGGAGCTGGTCGATCAGACCGGCTTCGCCAAGGAAGCCGAGGCCTACACCGTGCGCACCCAGCTCGGTTGGGAGACTGCTTCCTGGCACGACCTGAAGGCGCTGCTTGATTTCGAGGATGTCAGCGCGATCGGCGGTCAGGGTCTTGTCAGCTCAAAATTCACGGCGGGCTAACGGGGAGGGGATAGGCCGGCGAGATGGCCAAATCGACTGACCCCTTCCGCTGGTTTGACTCCTCGCCCGAGGTGATCCGGCTGGTGGTGCTGATGTACGTGAAATATCCCCTGTCGCTGCGCAACGTCGAGGACCTGCTGTTCGAGCGCGGCATCGACATCTGCCACGAGACGGTGCGGCTGTGGTGGAACCAATTTGGCCCGATGTTCGCCGCCGAGATCCGTCGCAGGCGGGTTCAGCACATGCGCGCCTACACCCACTGGCGTTGGCACCTCGACGAAGTCTACGTGAAGATCAACGGCCAGATGCGCTACCTGTGGCGCGCCGTCGATCATGAAGGCGAGGTGCTGGAATCCTTCGTCACCAAGGAGCGGGACAAGGCGGCGGCGCTGAAATTCATCAAGAAAGCCCTGAAACGCCACGGTCGGACGGGCGCCATCGTCACCGATGGGCTGAGGTCCTACGGCGCAGCTCTGAAGGAGATCGGCGCGGCCGATTGCCAGGAGACTGGCCGCTGGTTGAACAATCGAGCCGAGAATTCCCACCTGCCGTTTCGACGACGAGAACGGGCGATGAGCCGGTTCCGCCGGATGAAGACCCTGCAGAAATTCAGCTCAGTCCACGCCCAGGTCCACAACCACTCACATGGGGAATGTTGGGTCAAGAAGGGGTCAATCAGGTCGATGCATGGGGTGCCTCTCCGGTTTGGGGATCCTGGTCTGAGCCTTTGTCCAATGACGCGGCCTTTCGCCAGGCCGTTCAAACTCACATCCGGTCGCCGGCCTGGCCGGCCGCACCAACTTCCCGCTTTCGGCGGTGAGGCTCAGAAGGACGAAACCACTCTTCAGTACGGCTGGTTCCAGCCAAATGATTGTCCGGTCCGTCCACCTGGATCCTGCGGCGCTGATCAGGCGCCGCGGATTGGGATTGCTGCCTAAGGGCTATGCGGCGCTGAGCACCGCACCGTCCGGCACGACGCCCGTGGTCACGAACTTCCACAGCGCGACGAGGAGCTTGCGCGCCAGGGCCACTATCAACACGCGCCGATTGCGGCCTCCGGCGGTTTTGGCTCGTTCATGGAACCACAACGTCAAAGCTGAAGTCGGCTGGTGTCGCAACCACAACCAACTGAGCTGGATCATGGTCGTGCGGACCCGAGCGTTCCCCGCTTTTGAGACCCCCTGCTCCCGAGACACCGCACCGCTCTGCCAGGGCGTTGGCGCCAGGCCGGCATATGAGGCAAGTTGCCTGCGATTGTCGAAATGCCGGAATAGCCCTTCTGACCACAGCACCGCGGCGAACTCGGGTCCGACACCCCTCAGTCTCTGGAGTATGGCCGGTGTGGACCGTGAATCCGTTGCCTGTGACGCCAGCAGGGCGGCGCGTTGCGCCTCCACCGCTGCGACCTGTTCGAGAAGGAGCTCCAATCGGTCGAGCTCGCGGCTGATCCGCTGCTTCAGATGAATCGGAAGATGTCGACCATCTCCGGTTCTGAGGGCCTCGAGCCGGTCTCGTCGATCTCGCCGTAGCGGCTCGTAGTTGGTGACTCCCTGCGCGAAAAGCAGCCCTTTGATGCGGTTGACGTGTTCGACGCGCTCGGCCGTCAGCGACCGGCGCTCTCTACAGATCTGGCGACGATCCTCTTCCTCCGGCGTGGGCGCCTTCACCATGGCGCAGACGCGTGGCTCGCCGCGCTTGTAAGCCAGTAAGGCTCTGAGCAGGGCTTCGCCGTCGATGCTGTCCGTCTTGGCGCGCCGGCGCCGCCGAGAGGTCGCGATGGAAGCCGGGTCCACGACGTGGCTCTCGATGCCCTCCTTCAGCAGGGTGCGGTGAATCCAGAACGCATCCAGACCCGCCTCATGGATCACGATCAACCGATATGGCTGTCCCAAGCGCGCGGCAGCTCCTGGCCTGAAGCTGGGAGAACCGGGTTAGGAGAGCGGCAATATCTCCGGCAGGAACTTGATGCTTGGACATTCTCTCCCCGCCTCCGGGAGAAAGGGAGGTGACTAGCCAACTGGAGAGACTGAGCTCCAGCGAAACGAAAATCGCACTAAGGTCGTTGCTGACGGCCGCCGGCGCTCCCGCCGGAGTTTCGATCGAGGACATGGGCGTCTCCTGGTGGTGATGTTGCGACACCACTCTGCCGAGCGGCTCGCGATCCGCCCCATGGGATCTTCAGCCAGGAACGCCACCTCGTCAGCCGCGAAATCTACAAGCAGAGACGCTCCGCCGCACTGGCTGAGTGGCGGGCAGTCATGGCCTAACAGCGGTTGGGTTTGGGCTCACTGCGCCCGGGTGGAGACAAGTTGCCGTTGGACTGACACCACCAGCGCAGGCGTTCAAGCGAGACGACCGCGGCAACGGCCTCCGACACCAGCGGGAAAAGCCCCCGGCCCCCGCAGTGGAAGAGCATCGGCTCCTCGGCCAGCATCAGGAACTGATTGAACATGAACCCGCCGGGCCCGGCCACGTCGGGAACCAAGGTCGAGAACCTGTAGACGTCGTCCGCGATTTCGTTGGTCTGGGTCTGCAAGAGAATCTCCTGGACGATGCCGTGCGTCCGACGCCGCCGGCGCCCACGGGCTACTGGGATGCTCCCCGCCTCTCGTTATCAAAGGGCGTTGTGACGTCGGCTTCGGCGTGGTTCTGCTCCTCTAATCCGCTAAGAGCCGGCGTCGCGTTGTCTTAATTGGCGCGGAGCGCTCGCAGGAGGGCCAGGGGAATGTTGAGTTGGTACACGACCCCCGCCGGCTCGTATCTCAATCGAACTTCACCATGAAGTTGAGTGGCCAGCGCGCCGAGTAAACGAGTGCCAAAACTGTGCCGCGTCGGCTCCTGGACAGCCGGACCGCCCGTCTCGGCCCATGTCAGTTGGAATAGCTGCGCCTGCTCATCGACCGCATATGTAATGTCGATGCGCCCTGTCGCATTGGACAACGCACCGTACTTGAT